>NZ_JBEOYR010000009.1:89990-319447 GCF_040297165.1 Streptomyces sp. NPDC001851
GGCCGCACGACCGGTCTTGGTCAGGGGCGCGGGGAACTGCGCGACCGGCCACGATGGCGCCGCACTCGGCATACGGCCTGCACCCCTGCGGCGCTCAGCCGGTGGGCCCGAGCACCGCTCAGCCGCTGACCACGGGCGCCGGTGCTTCCTCCACCGCCAGGCCCAGCGCAGCGTCCCGCGCCGCCTCGACCTCCCGCCGCACCAGCCGGAACCACATGAAGACCACGAAGCCGGCGAAGACGAACCACTCCCCGGTGTAGCCCAGGTTCTGGAACGCCTTCAGGTCCAGCCCGGTACCGTCCGGCGCCGTCGCGGGCACGGCCTTCATCCCGGCGTCGGCCTTGTCGAGGGTCACCCAGGCGTCGTACAGCTTGTCCGGCACCAGGTTGACCAGCGACGCCGAGCTGATCGCCGCCGTCTGCCCGGACGGCAGTCCGCCGGCCGCGCTGACCCCGTTGTCCCCGGGCGTCTCGGACGCCTGCAGCGCGCCGGTGACGGTGACCTCACCGCTCGGCGGCGCGGGCGCCTTCGCCGGGTCCGCCCTGCCCGGCAGCCAGCCCCGCACCACCGGCAGCGACGTGCCGGAGCCGGTGCGCAGCAGGGTGAGGACGTAGAAGCCGTTCTTGCCGTCCAGCTGCCGGCCGGGCACCAGCAGCTGCTTGCCGTAGTGCCCGCTCGCGGTGACCCGGCGGCCCGACGTGGCCTTGTCGACGGGCAGCGCCGACTCCAGCGGGCGCGCGGTCTGGTGCCGGTCGGACGCGGCCTGCTCGGTCGCGGCCCGGTGGTCCTGGACGCGCCCCTCGAACCGGCTCAGCTGCCAGGACCCCATGAAGACGCAGAACGGGATGGCGAGCAGCACGAAGACGTTGATGCCCCACCAGCGGGGTGTCAGCAGAAACCGGTACACGCCCTCCACGGTACGGCGCCCGCGCCGCGTTCCCGCCCGCGGGTCAGCCCCTGGTGGCCTTGAGCGAGTAGATCAGCGGGATGCGCGGGTGGCCCGCCGGGAAGCGGTGGTAGCCGTCGCGGACCTCGAAGTTGTCGAAGCGCGGGAAGAGCGACACGTCGTGTTCGTGCAGGAACTCGATGCGCAGCCCGGTCGCGGCGAGCGCGGAGACGACGTCGCCGAGGGTGTGCTGCCACTGCACGCTGCGGTTGCGGACGGTCGCGGCGTCCGGGTCGGCGTAGGTGCCGGGCTCGTCCCACACCTGGGCGTCGCGGAGGAAGTAGTCGCGCACGATCCGCGAGCCGGTCGCGTCGTCCAGGGCCTCGGTGATCGGGTGGAACTCGGCGAGGTACAGGAAGCCGCCGGGCGCGACGAGCGAGGCCGCCGTCTCGGCCCAGCGGCGGATGTCGGGCAGCCAGCACAACGCGCCGAGCCCGGTGTAGACGATGTCGTACGACGCCTCGGGTACGGCGCCGGCCGCGTCGTACACGTCGCCGGTGACGAACGCGGCGCGCTCCGGGCCGTGGCCGAGGTCGGCGGCGAGGGAGCGGGCGGCCTCGACGGCCGGGGCGGAGAAGTCCAGGCCGACGACGCGGGCGGCGCCGCGGTGGGCCCAGGACAGGGTGTCGGTCCCGATGTGGCACTGCAGGTGCAGGAGCGTCTTGCCGGTGACGTCGCCGACCTCGGCCGTCTCGAAGTCCCGCAGGACGTCCGGGCGGGCGCGGAAGCCGTCGAGGTCGTAGTACGCACCGGCGACGTGCACGGGAACTCTCTCGTCCCACATGGCCCGGTTGTCCTCGCGCCAGCCGTCGGGAGCGTGCTGAGGGTCGATCTTCGTGCTCATGGCCGCGAAGTTATCCACAGGCTGCGCACACCCGCCACCCAATTGTCGGCGCGGCCGGGCAGTATGGGCGCATGACTGGGGCGATGAGTGAGAGCAAGGAGCCGGGTGCGCGGGACGCGGCCGGCATGCCGGACTGGGAGAAGCGCTTCCGGGCGCCGCGGGTGTCGCTGCCCGACTGGGCGGAGGACGCGCCGGACCGCTCCCTGTTCGTGTCGAACGCGACGGGCACGTACGAGCTGTACGCCTGGGACCGTGCGACGGGCGAGCAGCGGCAGGCGACGTTCCGGCCGAGCGGCACGACGGACGGCGTGCTCTCCCCGGACGGCGCCTGGATCTGGTGGTTCGACGACAAGGACGGCGACGAGTTCGGCATCTGGCGCCGCCAGCCCTTCGGGGGAGGGGCGGACGAGCCCGCCGTCCCCGGCCTGGAACCCTCCTACCCGGCCGGCCTGGCCCTGGCCCGCGACGGCCGCACCGCGGTCGTCGGCCGCTCCACGGACGAGGACGGTACGACGATCCACCTCGCCCGTGAGGGCGAGGACCCCGTGGAGATCTACCGGCACCGCGAGTCGGCGGGCGTCGGCGACCTCTCGCACGACGGCTCCCTGATCGCCGTCGAGCACACCGAGCACGGCGACGCCATGCACGCGGCCCTGCGCGTCCTCCGCCCGGACGGCACGCCGGTCGCCGAACTGGACGACACCAAGGGCGGCACCGAGGAACTGGGCCTGGAGGTGCTGGGCTTCGCACCGGTCGACGGCGACACCCGCCTGCTCATCGGCCACCAGCGGCGGGGCCGCTGGGAGCCGCTGGTGTGGGACGTGGCGACCGGCGAGGAGACCGACCTCGCCCTGGACCTCCCCGGTGACGTCGGCGCCGAGTGGTACCCGGACGGCTCGGCCCTGCTCATCGCCCACGGCTTCGAGGCCCGCAGCGAACTGTTCCGCTACGACCTGGCGAGCCGCGAGCTGACCCGCATCCCCACCCCGCCCGGCACGGTCTCCGGTGCGACGGCCCGCCCGGACGGCAGCGTGGAGTACCTGTGGTCGTCGGCCGCCGAGCCCCCGGCGGTGCGGTCCACGACCGGCCGCGTCGTCCTGGACCCGCCCGGCATGGCCTGCCCGCCGTCGGTGCCGGTGGAGGACGTGTGGGTGGAGGGCCCCGGCGGCCGTATCCACGCGCTGATCCAGAAGCCGGCGGGTGCGAGCGGCCCCCTGCCGACCGTCTTCGACCTGCACGGCGGCCCGACCTGGCACGACAGCGACTCCTTCGCCGCGGGCCCGGCCGCCTGGGTCGACCAGGGCTATGCCGTGATCCGCATCAACTACCGCGGCTCCACCGGCTACGGCCGTGCCTGGACCGACGCCCTCAAGCACCGGGTCGGCCTGATCGAGCTGGAGGACGTCGCCGCGGTCCGGGACTGGGCGGTGTCCTCGGGTCTCGCCGACCCCGCCCGTCTGATCCTCACCGGCGCCTCCTGGGGCGGCTATCTCACCCTGCTCGGCCTCGGCACCCAGCCCGAGGCGTGGACGCTGGGCATCGCGGTCGTGCCCGTCGCGGACTACGTCACCGCGTACCACGACGAGATGGAGGCCCTGAAGGCCATGGACCGCACGCTGCTGGGCGGCACCCCGGAGGAGGTCCCCGAGCGCTTCGAGGCCTCGTCCCCGCTGACCTACGTCGACGAGGTCAAGGCCCCGGTCTACATCTCGGCGGGCGTCAACGACCCGCGCTGCCCGATCCGCCAGATCGACAACTACGTCAAGCGCCTGGAGGCGAGAGGCGCGGTCCACGAGGTGTACCGGTACGACGCCGGGCACGGCTCACTGGTGGTGGACGAGCGGATCAAGCAGGTGAGACTGGAGATGGACTTCGCGGCCCGGCACCTGGGCGCTTCCTGAGCGGGGGTCAGCGCAGTTCCGCGAGGCCTCTGCGGGTAGCGGCGACGACGACCCGGTCCCCCTTCGACAGCACATGGTCCGGCGCCGTGTCCGTCCGTCCCTCCAGCGCCAGCACCCGCCAGGACCCGGCCCGGAAGGCGTCCCGTACCGTGCGTCCCTCCAGCCGGGGGTGCCCGGCGACATCGACAGCGGCGAACAGCAGCACCCTGCGCTCCACCGCGATGGCGCCGAGCACCTGCCGCCCGAGCATCGCCCCGGCGAACGCGGGCGCGGCCAGATGGGTGACGCTCCGGCTCCGGGTCAGGGCGTGCGGGTACGCGGCCCGCAGCGTGCGGTACACGGCGGTGGCGAAGTCGTCGTCGTACAGCCGCAGCACCACCCGCAGATCGGGTCGTACGGACCGGGCGTACAGCACGGCCTCCAGGTTCGTGGTGTCCGCGCTGGTCACGGCGAGCAGCGCGTACGCCCGGTGGATCTTCGCGGACTCCAGCACCCCTTCCTGGGTGACGTCCCCGAACACCACCGGCACCCGCAGCCGCCGCGCGGTCGCCAGCCCCCGTGCCTCCGGGTCGGACTCCACGCACACCACGGGGATGTTCAGCTCGCGCAGCCGGGTCAGCACCCGGGTGCCGATCTTGCCGAGCCCGAGCAGCACCACATGCCCGCCGAGGCCGCGCGGCGGTTTGCGCAGGGCGGAGGCGGTGCGGAAGGTGCCCAGCGCCTCCAGCACGGCCGCCAGCAGCACCGGAAGCAGCAGCAACCCGACGAGCCCGGAAAGGAGTTGGAGGATCTGCCGGCCCAGCGGCGCGCCGATGGCCGGGTTGTCGATGGCGAACAGGTCGAGGAGCGTGTAGTAGAAGGCACGCAGCGGATGGATCCCCGGCGTGACCACCCACAGCGCCACGGCGAGCGCGACCACGCACGCCGTCGCGCCCGCCAGCGACCACCGCAGCCGCCGGGAGAAGAGGGAGGCGAGCGGCGGTACCCCGCCCCGGCCGGGCGCGGCCGACTCCCCGCCGCCCGCCGACGACACCTGTTCCAGCACCACGGCCGCCCGCCCGGCGGCCTGCCGTACCTCGTCGTCGTCGGGCAGCAGCCGCGGCTCCTGCTCCCCGCCGCCCTCGGGATCCGCGCCCCCGGGATCCGCGCCCGGCGGGGACAGCAGGGCGAGCGTGCACAGCCCGGATCCGGCCGACGGCCGTTCGACGGCGCGCAGCAGCAGCCCCTCGGTCTGTACGACCTTGCTGGTGCCGGCGACGGCGGTGGCGGCCAGCGCGGGTGCGGCGGTGTCGGCGTCGGACAGCACGGTGGTGGACGCGTCCGAGCCGCCCTCGCCGTCACCGGCGGCCAACGCGGCGGCCTGGTCGAGGAGTTCCTCGATGTGCTGGCCCAGCCGGCGGTTGTAGAGCCGGAGGACGAGCCGCAGCCGGGGGTTGAGCCGGCGGGCGGTCAGCGCGGCCCGGATGTTGGTCTCGTCGTCGTCGAAGACGAGGGCGAGCGCGGCGGCCCGTTCCACTCCGGCCTCGGCGAGCACGGCCTCGGTGACCTCGAAGGCCTCCAGCACCCGTCCCCCGTCACCCCCGCCGCCGGTGCCCGTGGCCGGCCCGGGGTGCGCGGGCCCGGTGCCGCCGCGGCCGACCGCGGCGCTCACCACCCGGTCGAACAGCGCGGCCGACGCGGACCGGGCCCGTCCCACCACCGGAGGTCTGGCGGTGCGCTCGTTCGGCGGCACCACGAGGGTGACCTGCTCGCCGTAGACCCCGCGCAACTCGGCGGCCAGCCGGTGCGCGAGCCCGTCGTCACCGCACACCACCATGTGCGGGGCACTGGGCCCACCTTGATACGGAACGCTCGCCACGAGGGGAAAGAGTGCCCCAAGGAGATGGGTGGTTCCAGCAACGGTGTGAACACCCGGGCGACGACTCGCGTACTGAGGGGGAGGGAGCCAGCACAGCCGGAGGTATCCACCCGTGGCCATCACCGAAGAAGCCCCGCCCGGAGCGGAGGTCACCCACACCGGCGTACCGGCCGCCCAGGAGGGCCGCCGGCTCAGCTCCCCGCTGGTGCTGACCCTGACGCTGCTGCTGGCGGTGCTGGCCCAGTCCCCGATCCGCGGGCTCCTCGGCACTCCGGCGATGCAGAGCTGGATGACGGTGTTCGTCGCGGTGACGGTCCAGGCGCTGCCCTTCCTCGTCCTCGGGGTGCTGCTGTCGGCGGCGATCGCGGTGTTCGTGCCGCCGTCGTTCTTCGCCCGCGCCCTCCCGCGCCGCCCCGCCCTCGCCGTCCCCGTCGCCGGGATCGCGGGCGCGGTGCTGCCGGGCTGCGAATGCGCGTCGGTACCGGTGGCGGGCGCCCTCGTCCGCAGGGGAGTCACCCCGGCCGCCGCCCTCGCCTTCCTGCTCTCCGCCCCCGCCATCAACCCGATCGTGCTGACCGCCACCGCCGTCGCCTTCCCGCGCGACCCGGAGATGGTGCTGGGCCGCTTCCTGGCGAGCCTGCTGGTGGCGTGCGGGATGGGCTGGCTGTGGCAGCGGCTGGGCCGCACCGACTGGCTGCGCCCGCCCGCTCACGGCGCGCACGAGGGCGCGACGAAGGGCGAGGCGTTCTGGAACTCGGTGCGGCACGACACCATGCACGCCGGCGGGTTCCTGGTGCTCGGCGCGATGGCCGCGGCCACCCTGAAGGCGGCGGTCCCGGCGGACTGGCTGCGCACGGCGGCCGGAAACCCCGTCTTCTCCGTTCTCGCCCTCGCCGTCCTCGCCGTACTCCTGTCCATCTGCTCGGAGGCGGACGCGTTCGTCGCGGCCTCCCTCACCCAGTTCTCGCCGACGGCCAAGCTGGTGTTCCTGGTCGTGGGCCCGATGATCGACCTCAAGCTCTTCGCGATGCAGGCCGGTACCTTCGGCCGCACCTTCGCGCTCCGCTTCGCCCCCGCCACCTTCGCGCTGGCCGTCGGGGGCGCCGTACTCACCTCGGTGGTGCTGCTGTGAACCGCCAGGCCCAGGCCGCCGTCCTGTTCCTGCTCGGCGCCGCCCTGCTCCACGCGGGCAGCACCGGCCTCTACCTCCGGTATGTCAAGGGCGGCCTGCGCCCGCTGCTGCTGGCCTCGGGCGTGGTGCTGGTGCTGGCCGCGGTGGCGACGGTCTGGTACGAGCGCCGGCGCGCCCGGGCTGCCGCCGAGGAGCAGGGCCACGGTCACGGTCACGAACACCCCGAACCCCGCATCTCCTGGCTGCTGCTGCTCCCCCTCCTCGCCCTCATCCTGGTCGCCCCGCCCGCCCTCGGCTCCTACAGCGCCCTGCGCTCGGGGACGGCGCTGCAGAAGCCGTACGCCTACGGCGCGTTGCCCACCGCCGACCCCGCCCCGCTCTCGGTGATCGACTACGCCTCCCGCGCCGCCTACGGCCACGGCCGTTCCCTGCACGGCCGCACCGTCCGCGTCACCGGCTTCCTCGCCCTGGACCACTCGGGCGCGCCGTACCTGGTCCGCATGGCCCTCAACTGCTGTGCGGCGGACGCCCAGCCGGTGAAGATCGCCCTGACCGGCACCCTGCCGCCGGTCCTGCGGCCGGACGCCTGGCTGGAGGTCACCGGCACCTACTCGCCCCGGCTCGCGCGGGACCCCGTCAACAACGGGCCTGTGCCGTATCTGCGGGTCACCGCGGCGCGACCGGTTCCGGTGCCGCACGATCCGTACGACGAGACCTGGAACAACTGAGCCGATCGTGCGCGGAGGTCGTCAGGGGGCGGCGAACTCGCACCACACGAGCTTGCCGGGCGCGCGTTCCCCGACACCCCACTTGTCCGCCAGCACCGACACCAGCAACAGCCCGCGTCCGCCCTCGTCCGGGGCGTCCGCGATCTCGGGAACACCGGTCCCGCTGTCGTGCACCTCGACCCGGACGACGGAGCCGTCGTAGCGCAGCCGGAGGAGGAAGCCCCGCCCCGGCGGCACCCCGTGCACGAGGGCGTTGGTGGCCAGCTCGCTCACGCAGAGAGATACGTCGCCGCTCCGCTCCCATGCGGCCAGTCCCCAGTAGGTCAGCGACCAGTCCGTGAACCGCCTGGCAGCGGGGACGGAGCGGCGGGCGCGGCCGTAGAACTGGTCGCGTTGGAAGGGGAGTTCAATGTGCGCGTTCACGGGGCGAATGTCGCGCAGGGTGACTAGCCTGAATCAGTGCGTGATCCCGTACAGATGGTTTGTACGGGTTGCTGCGGGGTGGTGTTCGGGCAGGCGTGGGGAGTTCAGCCGCATGACGTCTACACGGAGGAAGAACCAGTCGGCCATGAAGATGCTCGGCCGTCAACTGGCGGCGGCCCGGCGAGCGGCGGGCTTGAGCCAGTCGGGCCTGAGCGCGGAGCTGCACATCGACGAGGAGACGATCGCCAGCATCGAGCAGGGCCGACGGCCGCTGAAGTACAACATCGCCGAGATGTGCGACGAACGCCTGGGGACGAAGGGGACGTTGGCCGCCGGGGTGGAGAACATGCCGGAGGTGGATCAGTTTCCGTTGTGGGCCGAGGAGTACATGGACCAGGAGAAGGTGGCGATCGCCCTGTCGTGGTACGACACCCTGGTCATTCCGGGTCTGCTCCAGCACGAGTCGTATGCACGCGCGGTGCTGCAAAACCGCGTTCCGGCGTACGAGGAGGAGGAACTGGAGCAGACACTACGACTGCGACTCGACCGTCAGGAGATCCTGCGCCGTAAGAGTCCGCCGACGCTGAGTTTTGTGGTGTGGGAGCCAGCACTGCTGGTCAAGGTCGGCGCCGAGGAGGTCCGCAAAAACCAGCTGCGCTTCCTGCGCGAGGCGGCCGAACTCCCTTGCGTCTCACTCCAGGTACTACCGCTCGACAGCCCCTGCCACGCGGGTCTGGACGGCCCCTTCACCCTCCTCGAAACTCCGGACCACCAGAACGTCGCCTACACCGAATCGCAGCGCGGCAGCCAGTGGGTCTCCGACGCAGAAGAGGTGTCTCGCCTGACGCGCAAGTATGCGATGCTGCGGACACAGGCCTTGACCACTCAGGACTCGATGGGCCTGCTCGACCGCCTGCTAGGAGAGCAATGAGCAGCGAAGCGCTTCAGTGGTTCAAGTCGACGTACAGCGGCAGCGAGGGCGGCCAGTGCCTCGAAGTCGCCGTCGGCTGGCGGAAGTCGAGCTATAGCGGCAGCGACGGCGGCCAGTGCGTCGAGGTCGCCGCCTGCCCCCACACCATCCACATCCGCGACTCGAAGCAGCCCCCCTCCCAGGACCTCACCCTGCAAGTCACCCCCGCCACCTGGGCCGCCTTCGCCTCCTCCCTCAAGTAGCCCGACGCCTGCACCAGGCAACGCCGGTCCCTCCTTCGTTGCCGGAACCGGCACAAGAACACCCCGGTCGCCCGGAGGCACAATCGCGGGCGTGAACAGCTCTGACATCCTCTGCCGGTCCCCCTGGAAGCACGGCGTCCGCTGGTCGGTGGTCATCGGGGCGGGCGGGGGACTGCTCACCGGAGGGGGACTGGGGTGTGCGGGCGTGCTGCCGGACACCGTCCCCCTCGTGCTGGCGACCATCGGACTGTGCCTGGTGGGAGCCGCCGTGTGGTCGCTGTACCTGGCGACGGGCTGGGCGCGCGCGGACGCGTACGGGCTGCACACCTGGACGTTGCTGCGCCGCCGCAGCGTGCCGTGGCAGGAGGTCGCGGATCTGCTGGTCCGGGTGCAGACCCTGCCCCGGGGCGGCGAGAACAGGCGGGTCATGGTGGCGCTGCGGGGCGGGCGCAGACTGCTCCTGCCCCAGCCGTCCAGTGCCGCGTACGGCAAACCCGCCTTCGCCGAACGGCTGGCCGCACTGCGCCGGATGCACCGTCGGTACGGCACTCCCGAGTCGACCCGGGTCCGCCATGTCACCGGCAAGAGCGTGGGCAGCGGCTGGGTCGCCCGGCTGTGCGCCTGTCTGCTGCTGCTCGCGGCGGCGGGCACGGCCGCGTGGTTCGTACCGGCCGCCACGGCGTACGAGCGGGCCTGGGAGAAGGCCGCGCCCTGCCCCGCCGGGACGTCCGACGCCAGGGCGTACGACTGCCTGTCCACCCTTCCGGCGGTGGTCTCCCGGACGGATCCACGCGGGCCGAAGCAGACCAGCTGGCTGTATTTCGCCCATGGCACCCCGACCGGCCGGCTGGGGGTGTCCGACGATGCCGCCCGGGCGTTCCGGGCCGGTGACCGGGTCCAACTGACGGTCTGGCACCGCGAGGTGATGGAGGTCGCCGGGAAGCGGTACGACTGGCACGAGCACGTCGTCACGGGCGGCAGCGTGGCCGTCGCGACGGCCGTGCTCAGCCTGGCGGCGGGGTATCCGGCGGCCCAGGTGCTGCTGCGGCTGCGCGGGCGGCGGCACCGGCGGCCCGACGACGAGGTGCTGCCGTCGGTCCTGCCGTTCGCGGGCGCCCTCGCCGGTACGGCCGCCTGGCTGCTGCCGCTGTGCTACCTCCACCCCACGGACATGGCGGGCGCCACGGGGCCAGTCACCAGGCTGGCCCTCGGTTCGCTGTTCTCGGTCGCCCTGTTCGCCCTCGCCTGGCGAGCCACCCGTTTCCCGGCGCCGGAAGACCCCGGACTGCCGCGAACCGCCTAGGACGACTGCTTGCTCTCCTCCTCCAGCAGGCCGAACCGCTCCAGGTCCCGCAGCCAGGCGTGGGCGTTGCCGTCCGACGGGGCGCGCCAGTCGCCGCGCGGGGAGAGGGAGCCGCCCGCCGAGACCTTCGGGCCGTTCGGCATCGCCGAGCGCTTGAACTGGGAGAAGGCGAAGAAGCGGCGGACGAAGACCTCCAGCCAGCGCGCGATCTCCGGCAGCTGGTAGGTGCCGCGGTCGGCCTCCGGGAAGCCGGGGGGCCAGGCGCCGGCCTCCATGTCGTGCCAGGCGTGCCAGGCCAGGAAGGCGATCTTGGAGGGGCGGAAGCCGTAGCGCAGCACGTGGAAGAGGGTGAAGTCGTGCAGCGCGTACGGGCCGATCTTCGACTCGGTGGACTGCATCTCCTCGCCGGGGACGAGTTCGGGGCTGATCTCCGTGTCCAGGATCGCGGCCAGGATCTTGCCGGTCTCCTCGTCGAACTGCTCGCTGCTGATGACCCAGCGGATGAGGTGCTGGATCAGCGTCTTGGGCACACCGGAGTTGACGTTGTAGTGGCTCATCTGGTCGCCGACGCCGTACGTGGACCAGCCGAGCGCCAGCTCGGAGAGGTCGCCGGTGCCGAGCACGATGCCGCCGCGCTGGTTGGCGAGGCGGAACAGGTAGTCGGTGCGCAGGCCCGCCTGGACGTTCTCGAAGGTGACGTCGTACACCGGCTCGCCGGACGCGAAGGGGTGGCCGATCTCCTTCAGCATCAGGCGTGCGGTCGGGGTGATGTCCAGCTCGGATGCGGTCACGCCGAGGGCCCGCATCAGCCGGTGGGCGTTGTCCTTGGTGTGGTCGCTGGTGGCGAAGCCCGGCAGGGTGAAGGCCAGGATGTCGCTGCGCGGGCGGCCGGCGCGGTCCATCGCGCGGGCGGCGACGATCAGCGCGTGGGTGGAGTCCAGTCCGCCGGAGACCCCGATGACGACCTTGGGGCCGCCGATCGACGCCAGGCGCTGCTGGAGGCCCGCGACCTGGATGTTGTACGCCTCGTAGCAGTCCAGGGCGAGGCGGTCGGGGTCGGCGGGCACGAAGGGGAAGCGTTCGAGGCGGCGGCGCAGGCCCAGGTCGGTCACCGGGGGGTCCAGCTCGAACGGCACCGTGCGGAAGCCGGCGGTGCGGGCGGTGTGGGTGCGGCGGTTCTCGCCGAACGTGCCCATCCGCTGCCGCTCCTGCCGCAGCAGGTCGAGGTCGATGTCGGCGACCGCGTACTGCTCGCCGAGCGGGAAGCGCTCGGACTCGGCCAGCAGCGCCCCGTTCTCGTAGATCAGGGTCTGGCCGTCCCAGGACAGGTCGGTGGTCGACTCGCCGAGGCCCGCCGCCGCGTAGACGTACGCGGCGAGGCAGCGCGAGGACGCCGAGCGGCACAGCAGCTTGCGGTCCTCGGCCCGGCCGACCGTGATCGGGCTGCCGGAGAGGTTGACGAGGACGGTCGCCCCGGCGAGGGCCGCCTCCGCGCTCGGCGGCACCGGGACCCACATGTCCTCGCAGATCTCCGCGTGCAGCACGAGCCCGGGCACGTCCTGCGCGGCGAAGAGCAGGTCCACGCCGAAGGGGACCTCCGCGCCGCCGAGGCGGATCGTTCCGCCGCGCTCGTCGTCGCCCCCGGCGATCTGCCGGCGCTCGTAGAACTCCCGGTAGTTCGGCGGGTACGACTTCGGTACGACGCCGAGGACCCGGCCGCGGTGCACGATCACCGCACAGTTGAAGACCCGGTCGCGGTGGCGCAGCGGAGCGCCGACGACCAGCACCGGCAGCAGCTCCGCCGACGCGGCCACGATCGTGTCGAGCGCCTTCCCGACGTCGTCGAGCATGGCGTCCTGCAGCAGCAGGTCGTCGATCGCGTACCCGGACAGGCACATCTCCGGGAACACGGCGACGGCGACGCCCTCCTCGGCGCACCGGCGCGCATGGCGCAGCACTGCCTCGGCGTTGGCGGCGGGGTCGGCGATGACGGTGTGGCCCGTGCACGCGGCGACGCGCGCGAAGCCGTGCTGGTAGATCGACCAGAAGCTCAACGGGACCTCTTTCCGAAGCGACTTTCCCACAACAGGAAGCCTAAAGGGCACCCGTCACCCGCCGCCCACCTGCGGGTTTCAGTGGGCTGAAGCCCTCCTGGGCGGCCTGAAACCCGGCTGAAGCCGTGCTGAACCGCCCGGGCGGCAGTCTCTGCGGCATGACGACGACGGACCACGAACTCGCGATAGCGGCCACCGGGCTGCGCAAGGCCTACGGGGACAAGACCGTCCTCGACGGCATCGACATCCACGTGCCCACCGGGACGATCTTCTCCCTCCTCGGGCCGAACGGCGCGGGCAAGACCACGGCGGTCAGCATCCTGTCCACCCTGATCTCCGCCGACGGCGGCCAGGCGCGGATCGCCGGGCACGACCTGACCCGCGAGGCCCAGGCGGTCCGGGCGGCCATCGGCGTCACCGGCCAGTTCTCGGCCGTGGACGGGCTGATCACCGGCGAGGAGAACATGCTGCTGATGGCCGACCTGCACCACCTGTCCAAGCGGGAGGGCCGGCGGGTCACCGCCGAGCTGCTGGAGCGCTTCGACCTGGTCGAGGCCGCGAAGAAGCCCGCCTCCACCTACTCCGGCGGCATGAAGCGCCGCCTGGACATCGCCATGACCCTGGTGGGCGACCCGCGGATCATCTTCCTCGACGAGCCGACCACCGGCCTCGACCCGCGCTCCCGCCACACCATGTGGCAGATCATCCGCGAGCTGGTCTCCGGCGGTACGACCGTCTTCCTCACCACCCAGTACCTGGAGGAGGCCGACCAGCTCGCCGACCGCATCGCGGTGCTCAACGGCGGCAGGCTGGTCGCCCAGGGCAGCGCCGGGGAGCTCAAGCGGCTCGTGCCCGGCGGCCACGTACGGCTGCGCTTCGACGACCCGGTGGCGTACGAACGCGCCGCCACCGCACTGCGCGAGGTCACCCGGGACGATCAGGCGCTCACCCTGCAGATCCCCAGCGACGGCAGCCAGCGCGAGCTGCGCGCCATCCTCGACTGGCTCGACGCCGCCGGTATCGAGGCCGACGAGCTGTCCGTGCACACCCCGGACCTGGACGACGTGTTCTTCGCCCTGACCGGCAGTTCCGTACCTTCCCAGCCCACCGACAAGGAGACCGTCCGATGAGTGCCGCCGCCCCCCACGCCCTCCGCGACAACCTCACCATGCTGCGGCGCAACCTCCTGCACGCCCGCCGCTACCCCTCCCTCACCCTGAACCTCCTGCTCACCCCGGTCATCCTGCTGCTGCTCTTCGTGTACGTCTTCGGTGACGTGATGAGCGCCGGCATCAACGGCGGCCACGCGAACCGGTCCGACTACGTCGCCTACCTGGTCCCCGGCATCCTCTTCCTGACCGCCGCCATGACCTCGCTCGGCACCGCGGTCTCCGTGTGCACCGACATGACCGAGGGCATCATGGCCCGGTTCCGCACCATGGCGATCTCCCGCGCCTCCGTGCTGATCGGCCATGTGATCGGCAGCGTCATCAAGACGCTGCTGGCTCTGGCGCTGGTCCTGGGCATCGGGCTGGCCATCGGCTTCCGGCCCGACGCGACACCGGTGGAGTGGCTCGCGGTGATCGGGCTGATGGCGCTGACCAGCCTCGGGCTGACCTGGATCGCGGTCGGCATGGGCCTGGCGAGCCCCAACCCCGAGGGGGCCAGCAACATGGGCACCCCGCTGGTCATGCTGCCGTTCCTGTCCAGCGCGTTCGTACCGGTGCACGCCATGCCGAGCTGGTTCCGCTGGTTCGCCGAGTACCAGCCCTTCTCCCCGGCCATCGAGACGCTGCGGGGACTGCTGCGGGGCGGCGGCCTCGACACGAAGAACGCTGTGCTGACTCTGGCGTGGTTCCTGGGGCTGTCGGTGCTGGGGTACCTGTGGTCCAAGGCACAGTTCAATCGCGAGCCGAAGCGGTGACGTTCGCGGCGAGCGGCGGCTGCGGGTTCGTCGTGGCTGGTCGCGCAGTTCCCCGCGCCCCTGGGGAGCTGCAGTGCCGTCGGCTTCGTAGTGCAGCGGCACCCGCCGGCGCGGCCGGCGATCCCAGCCGCGCCCCCGCCGGCCCGCAGATGCCGGTCAGCCCGGCGGAGCCGTCAGCTCGCGGAGCGCCTCCGCTCGCAAGTCCTCCCGGCCCAGGGCGGCGTACCTCGACCTCGCGTCGGCGTACGCCGCCCTGTCGGCGTTCTCCGCCAGCACCCGGGACCGGGACAGGGACAGGGTGGGGAACTCCCGCACCGCCGGCATCCGTTCCGCGAGCGCCACCAGCCGTACGGCTCCCCGCTCGCCCCGGGCCAGGCCCGCGAAACCCAGCGCCAGCAACACCGTGCCGTACACCGGGAGTTCCACCGGAGCGCCGTCGGCCACCGTGCCGTCCGCCGGGGCCCCGGACAGCATGCCGAGCAGCCGTTCCCGCAGTTCCCCGACGAGGTGGGCCACCGGCTCCAGCCGGCCCGCCTGGGCGTGCGCCGCCAGCGCGGCCGACCGCAGCTCCAGCGACCACGGTTCCACGAACGGGTCACCCGCGTGCAGCAGGCCGGCCTCCTGCACCTGCGCGACCGCCCGGCGCCACAGCCCGAGCCCGACCTCGGTCAGGCCCCGGGCCAACGCGATCTCCGCCCGGGCCGGCAGGGCGGAGGAGAAGATCTGGGCGGCCTCCGGTGGCCGGTCCAGCTCCGCGAGCCTCAGCCAGTACTCGGCCTCGTCCAGTTCCCCACGCTGCAGACAGGCCAGTACCAGCCCCGAGTGCACCCCGACCGAGTCCGACCAGTCGCCGTGCCGGCCGAACTCGTCGAGCGCGTCCAGCGCGGCCCGCAGATGGCCGTACGCCTCCGCGCCCCGCTCGGACTGCAGGCACAGCTCGCTGATCCGTCCGTGACTGAGCAGCGCCATGGCCGGATTCCCGAGCGGTTCCAGCGCGTCGAGCATCCTGCGGGCGTACTCCAGCGCGCGTTCCGAGTCGTGCCGCGATTCCCACACATAGCTCGCCACGCAGGCCGCGACGCCCGCCAGCAGGGACTCGTCGGCCTCGCAGAGTTCCAGCAGCCGCCCGTACCGCGGTGGGTGCATGTCCGGTACGGCACACAACACGACCGACAGCGCCCGCACCACGGTGTCCGGTGGCGCGGGCGGCAGCCGGCGCAGGGTCACCAACTGCCGTACGGCGTGCGGGCCCCGGCCCATGAACAGGCTCGCGGTGCACACCACCGCCGCGCTGCGGGTCGTCTCGACGTCGTCCGGGCCGGGGCGGAACCGGGACAGCGGCCCGCCGGACTCGGCGACCAGGGCGGCGAGCCGGAGGTAGTTGGAGTCGGTGGCCCACAGCGAGGCCAGTACGGCGGTGACGGCGGCCGTGCCCGGCCCGTCCTCGCGGGCCAGGGCGTGCCGCAGCGCCAGGACGAGGTTGTCCTGCTCGGCGCGGATCCGCAGCCAGGCGGCCACCGCGTCGGAGCTGAACAGGACGTCGTGGTGGGCGCGGCCGAAGTCCCGCGCCCAGGCGAGGAACCGGCCGGTGACCGCCTCCTCCTCACCGGCTTCGGCCCGCTTGGCGGAGCCGAACTCGCGCAGCGTCTCCAGCATGTGGAAGCGCACCCCGGACGGGCTGTCGCCCACCTTGATCAGGGACTGGCCGGCCAGCTGCTCCAGCAGCTCCAGCGCGTCGCCGGTGTCGCCGAGCACATACTGCGCGGCGTCCTCGGTGAAGCCCCCGGGGAACACGGACAGCGCGCGCAGGGCGGCCCGGCCGTCGGGTTCGAGGAGGTTCCAGCTCCAGTCGACCACCGCCCGCAGGGTGCGGTGCCGCTCGGGCGCGTCGCGGGCACCGCCGCGCAGCAGGGTGAACCGGTCCCTGAGCCGGCGGGAGATGTCGGCCACGGACAGCACCCGGACCCGGGCCGCGGCCAGCTCCACGGCGAGCGGCAGCCCGTCCAGGTGCCGGCAGATCTCGGCCACCGCGTCCTCAGGCAGCTCCACGCCGGGCCGGGCGGCTCGCGCCCGCTGCACGAAGAGCTCCACCGAGGTCGCCGGGGACAGCTCCGGCAGGGCGTACACGGACTCCGAGGTCAGCCCCAGCGCGGCCCGGCTGGTGGCCAGGACCCGCAGCTGCCTGGACCGCGACACCAGCGCCTGGACGAGATCGGCCGCACCCGTGATGACGTGCTCGCAGTTGTCCAGCACCAGCAGGGCCGGCCCGGCCCCCAGCGCGCCCAGGATGCCGCTCACGACGTCCCCGCCCGCGGCGAACTGCCGGCCCTCTCCGGCGCCGACCGCCGAGGCCACCTCGCCGGCCACGTCGGCGTCGGCGGTGACACCGGCCAGCGCGACGAAGTGCACCACGGGCTGCTCGGCCGCCCGGCTCACCGCGTGCGCGAGCCGGGTCTTGCCCAGCCCGCCGGGGCCGACCACGGTGACCACCCGGGCCGCGCGCAGCAGCCCGGCCACGGCGGCGATGTCGGCGTCCCGGCCCAGCAGCGGGTTCGGGTCGTGCGGCACACCGTGGCGGACCGGCGGTGCGTCCGCGCTCAGCAGCTCCTGGTGCACCGCCTTGAGCCGCTGCCCGGGATCGGTGCCCAGATCGTCCCGCAGCCGGCGGCGGTAGGCGTCGTAGCGGGTCAGTGCCGCGGCCCGGCCCGCGGTGGCGGCCTCGCAGCGCAGCAGTTCCGCCAGCACCTCCTCGTCCCGCGGCAGCTCCTGAGCCAGTGCGGCCAGCGGTGCCGCGGCCTGGTCCCGCCGGCCCAGCCGGGCGAGGGCGAGCGCCCGGGAGCGGACCAGCGAGCGGTGCGCCCGGACCCGGTCGGCGCGCAGCGCCACCACCGGGTCGTGCAGGTCCTCTCCCGCCGCGGCGCCCACGCTTCCGTCCCACAGCGCCAGCCCGGCCTCGGCCTCGGCCAGCGCGCCGTCGTGGTCCCCGGCCCGCGCCCGCTCGGCGCTCGCCTCCTCGCGCAGCAGCAGCGCGGACGCGTCGACCTGCGTCTCGTCCAGGGCCAGCCGGTACCCGGCCGGTGTGCTCACGACCAGCTCGGCACCCAGCTGCGCCCTGAGCCGCGACACCAGGATCTGCACCGCCTTGCCCGGCCGCTCGGGCAGCTCGTCCGCCCACAGCCCCTCCACCAGCCGGGCCGTGCTGCAGCCGGTGCGCAGGTCCTCCGCGAGCAGCGCGAGCAGGCCGCGCAGCCGGGGCGCGGTGATCTCCCGCCCACGACAGGCGACTTCGGACAGCAGGGTCAGCTCGGTCGTCACGCCCCGAAGAGTAACCAGGGGCATGGCCGAGGGGTGTCCCGCCGTCGCCGGGTGCGCGGCCCCCGCCCCGCTGCCGTCAGCATGCCGTCAAGGGCGCCCGGAACACCGTAAGCGTCCCGTCAGGGCACCTCCGGCACACCCCGGCACCGGGCATAGCGTCGACACCGCGCCCCGGCACCGCCTCCCCGCGTCCGGGGCACCCCGATCCCCCGCTCCCTGCCGAACCGGGAGGCACCCCATGGCAGAACTCCGCTGCGGCGAAGACCCCGAGCCCTCCGATCCCGTCCCGGCCGGACCCCTGTACGTCCCGGTCCGGCCGGGACCCTCCGGGTGTACGGCCCGGCTCTTCCGTACCCCGCTCGGCGGCCGTACGGCCGTCGGCTTCACCACCGAGCACCGGCTGACCGCCACGTTCGGCCCCGGCCAGCCGTGGATCCGCCTCGCCGAGCCCGCCCTGCGCGCGCTGACCGCGCCGCTCGGTGTCACCGCCCTCACGGTGGACCCGCGGTTCACCGCCCCGGCCGCCGCACCGGCCCGCTCCGGGGTGCCCGCGCTGCGGGCCCGCCTGAGGGAGCGGACACGATGACCACGGTGCACGAACACCCCACCGCCGCCGTCCTGTCGGTGTGGCCCGCCTCCACCACCGAGCTGCCGGACGGCGGCCTCGCCGTCGGCGGCGTACCGCTCGCCGAGACCGCCGACCGCTTCGGCACCCCCGTCTACGTCCTGGACGAGGCCGAGGTCCGCGACCGCTGCCGCGCCTATCTGAGCGCCTTCCCCGACGCCGAAGTCCTGTACGCCGCCAAGGCGTTCCTGTGCCGGGCCATGGCCCACTGGACGGCCGAGGAGGGACTCGGCCTCGACGTCTGCTCGGCCGGCGAGCTCGAACTCGCCGTCACCACCGGCTTCCCGCCCGAGCGGATCGTGCTGCACGGCAACGCCAAGTCCCCGCGCGACCTGGACACCGCGCTGCGTCTCGGCGTCGGCCGGATCGTCATCGACAGTCCCTCGGAGATCGCGCGGCTGTCGGCCGCCGTGGGCCCGGACGGCCACCAGAAGGTCATGGTCCGGGTCGTCCCCGGAATCGCGGCGGGCGGCCACGAGAAGATCCGTACCGGCACGGACGACCAGAAGTTCGGCCTGTCCATCGCCGACGGCCACGCCCAGCACGCCATCACCCGCATCCTCGACCAGCCGCAGCTGGAACTCACCGGCCTGCACTGCCACCTGGGCTCGCAGATCACCACCGTCAAGCCCTACCTGGTCGCCGTACGCCGGCTGGTCGGCCTGATGGCCCGCCTGTACGAGCAGCACGGCCTGGTCCTGCCCGAACTCGACCTCGGCGGCGGCCACGGCATCGCCTACCGCCCCGGCGAACCGGCCCTGGACCTGGCGGCGCTGGCGCGCAGGGTCCGCGCGGAACTCGCCGGCGCCTGCGCCACGGCCGGACTGCCGGTGCCCCGCCTGATCATCGAGCCCGGCCGGGCGATCGCGGGCCCCGCCGGGATCGCCCTGTACCGCGTCCTGTCGGTGAAGCGCACCGGCGACCGGGTCTTCGCCGCCGTCGACGGCGGCATGAGCGACAACCCGCGCCCGGCCCTGTACGGCGTCCGGTACGCACCGCGCCTGATCGGCAGGCCCGGTACGGCGGACCGCGCCCCGGTCACCGTCGTGGGCCGGCACTGCGAGGCGGGAGACGTCCTGGCCGCCGACGTATCCCTGCCCGCCGACCTCCGCCCCGGCGACCTGCTAGCCGTCCCCGTGGCAGGCGCGTACCAGCTGTCCATGTCCTCCGGCTACAACCTGGTCGGCCGCCCGCCCGTGGTGGCCGTACGCGACGGCCACGCCCGCCTCCTGGTCCGCCGCGAGTCCCTGGCGGACCTCCGCAGCCGCGACGTGGGCCTGTAGGACGCGGGGCGCGGCGCGACGCCCGGGACCAGGTGTCCGGATTGGCCTTTACCGCGCACGGCCCGTGCTGGATGCTGTGTCCGGTCGTCGGTCGATCTCGGGGGAAGCGCCGTGCGCATAGTTCTGCTGGGCCCTGTCCAGGTGCACAGACACGGGGAGGGCGCGGACGGTGCGCCGCCGGCCGCCGTCTCGGGGGCCCGGCTGCGGATGCTGTTCGCCCGGCTCGCGCTGGAGGCCGGGCGGCCGGTGCCCGTGGACGCGTTGGTCGACGGCCTGTGGGGCGAGGACCCGCCGGCCGAGGCCGGCAACGCGCTCCAGTCCCTGGTGTCCCGGCTGCGCAGGGCGCTCGGCGGCACGGCCCGCGTGGAGTCCGCCGCCGGGGGGTACCGGCTCACCGCGGACGAGGCGGTGGAGGTCGACGCCGCCCGGTTCGAGGAGCTGGCCGCCGAGGGGCGCGAGCGGTGCGCGCGGGGCCACTACGACGAGGCGGCGGCCGTACTGCGCGAGGCGCTGGGGCTGTGGCAGGGCGAGGCCCTCGCCGACGTACGGGAGGCGCCCTTCGCCGCCGCTGTCGTCACCCGCCTCGACGATCTGCGGGTCGCGGCGGCCCAGGACCTCTTCGAGGCCGAGCTGCGGCTCGGCCGGCACGCGGAGATCCTCGCCGACCTGGGCACGGCGGCAGCCGCCCACCCGCTGAGCGAGCGCCTGGCCGAGCTGCGGATGCGCGCCCTGTGGGCGGCGGGCCGCCAGTCGGACGCGCTCGCGGCGTACGACGAGATCCGCGAGCGGCTCGCCGACGAGCTGGGCGTGGACCCGTCGGCCGGCCTCAGGGAGACCCATCTGGCCCTGCTGCGAGGCGAGTTGGAGCGCCCGGCGGCGGCCCGGCCACAGGCGGTGGCGAACCGACTGCCGGCCCGGCTGACCAGCTTCGTCGGCCGCGAGCGCGAACTCGACCAGCTGGCCGGGCTGATGGCCGCCTCCCGCCTGGTCACCATCGTCGGCCCGGGAGGCGCGGGCAAGACCCGGCTGTCCCTCGAAGCCGTCGGCCGGGACCGGGCCCGGGAGCGCGGCCGCGTCTGGTTCGTGCCGCTCGCGGGGGTCGGGACGCCCGGCCAGCTGGCCGACGCCGTGCTCGGCGCCGTCGGCTCCACGGACGGCGGCCTCTACGACGCCGGGCGCACCCGGGGCGCCGCACCGGTCGACCGGATGGCGGAGCTCCTCGACATCGGCGACGCCGTCCTCGTCCTCGACAACTGTGAGCACATCGTCGATGCCGCCGCCGAACTGGCGGGTCAACTCCTCCAGCGCCTGCCGCGGTTGAGAATCCTCGCCAGCAGCAGGGAACCCCTCGCCATCGACGGCGAGGCGCTGTGCCACCTCGGCCCGCTCGACGTGCCCGCCGGTGAGCCGGAGCCCGGCGAGGCGGCGCGGTCGGCCGCGGTACGGCTGTTCGTCGAGCGCGCCGCGAGCGTCCGGCCGGGCTTCACCCTCGATCACACCACGGTCGGTGCCGTGGTCGAGATCTGCCGGCGGCTCGACGGGCTGCCGCTCGCCCTGGAGCTGGCCGCCGCCAAGCTCCGCTCGATGGGCGTCGACCGGATCGCCCGCCGCCTCGACGACCGGTTCCGGCTGCTGACCTCGGGCAGCCGCACGGCCCTGCCGCGCCAGCGCACCCTGCTCGCGGTCGTCGAGTGGAGCTGGGACCTGCTCGGCGAGCCCGAACGGATCCTCGCCCGCCGCCTGTCCGCGTTCCCCGGCGGGGCGACGCTCGCCGCCCTCGAAGCGGTCTGCGCGGACGCGGACCTCCCCGCCGACGACGTCCTCTACATCCTCGACGCGCTCATCGAGAAGTCCCTGGTGGACGCCTCGGACACCGGCGACGGCGAGCCGCGCTACCGGATGCTGGAGACCGTACGCGCCTATGCCGCCACCCGGCTCGACGCCTCCGGCGACGACCTCACCGACCGGTTCGCGCAGTACTTCCTCGCCCTCGCCCGGGAACACGAACCCCGGCTGCGTACCGGCCGGCAGCTCGACGCGATCGCCGTGTTCGACGCCGAGCACCCCAACCTGGTGCATGCGCTGCGCTCGGCCGTGGACGCCGGGGACGGGGAGCTGGCCGCCCGGTTCGTCGGAGCGCTGTCCTGGTACTGGGGTGTGCGCGGCATGAGCGCCCAACTGGAGTCGGCACTCACCGAGTTGCGGGACCTCGGGACCACACCGCCCCGGTCCCGCCTGCCGATCGCGGACGTGGACTCGGCGGGCGCCCGCGAGTTCCGCCCGGCCGGGCTGTTCCTGCGCATCTCCCAACTCGCCGCCTCCGACGACGAGTCGGAGACCCCCGAGGCCCGCCTCGCGCGTTCGCTGCGGTCACCCGACCCATGGGTGCGGGCCAGCGCCCACCTCGCGTACGACTTCGTCCTCACCGAGCAGGGCGATCTGCGCACCGGCGAGGCATCCCGGCTGGCCGCGCTGCGCGGCTTCGAGAAGGTGGGGGACCGCTGGGGCCTGGTGATGAGCCTGCTCCCCGTCGGCCGCGACCACTCGCTGCGCGGCGCGTACCCGCAGGCCATCGCCACGTTCGAGCGGGTGGTCGCGCTCAGCTCGGAGCTCGGCGCCGACGACTGCCTGGACCTGGGCCGGGTCCGTCTGGCCCGCGAACGGCGGCGCAGCGGCGACCTGGCCGGCGCGCGGCGCGACCTGGAGTGGGCCCAGGCCCAGGCCAGGGAGCGGGGCCGGTGGCGGCTGGAGGCCAACATCGTGGCGGGCATGGCCAATCTGCACCGCAGGGAAGGTGATCTGGCGGGCGCCGACCGGGTCCTGGACGCGCTGGAGTCGTTCGTCCGCAGCCGGTCCCTCCCCGAGGAACTGGCCCGGGACCTGATCGTCAGCACCCGGATGGAGAACCGGCTGGCTGCGGGCGACGCCACCGGGGCGCGGGCGCTGCTGCCCGAGGCGGCCGGCGGGCTGCTGGCCCAGGGTGCGGGGGCGGGCCTCGCCTGGGTCGCGGAGCTGCTCGGCGGGCTGCTCGCGCTGGAGGGCGACCCGGTCGGTGCGGCGCGCTCGCTCGGTATGAGCCAGGTGATGCGGGGGGCGTTCGACGCGGGAGAGCCCGAGCTGCGGGAACTCGCCGAGCGGCTGACGCGGCGGCTCGGCGAGCAGGAGTACCGTACGGCGTTCGACGAGGGCGGCGCCCTGTCGCGGGCGGACGCGCTGCACCGGCTGGCCGGGGAAGTCGGCCGGCCGGTGCCCGCGTAGCGTCGTGCGCGACCCCGGGGGATCAGCCGACGCTCTTGCGGTAGGCGCGCATCGCCAGCGGGAAGAAGACCGCGACCATGCCCGCCATCCAGGCGAGGCTGCCGAGCAGCGGGTGCGCGACCGCGCCGCCGTTGAGCAGCCCGCGCACGGTGTCGGCCATCAGGCTGACCGGGTTGACGTCCGACCAGGCCTGCAGCCAGCCCGGCATGGTCTTGTCCGGGACGAACACGTTGCTGGCGAAGGTCAGCGGCAGCACCACGATGGTCATCAGGCCCTGCACGGAAGCGGGGGTCTTGGCCAGCATGCCGATGTACACCGACAGCCAGGAGAAGCTGAGCGCGAAGCCGATGAGCAGGGCCAGCGCGGCAAGCGTGGACAGGGGGTCCGTCCCGATCCGGTAGCCCATGATCAGGGCGAGGACCAGCAGGGTGCCGAGGCAGACCGCGTAGCGCACGAAATCGGCGAGGACGGCGCCCACCAGCGGGCCCGAGCGGGCGATCGGCATGGACCGGAACCGGTCGAACATCCCGGTGCTCGCGTCCGCGTTGAGGGAGACACCGATGCCGATGCTCGCCTGGAAGACGGTCATCACCATGATCCCCGGCGTGACCGTCCGCAGGTACGCGTCGTCATCGCCGCCGGAGATGGCGCCGCCGAAGATGTAGACGAACATCAGCAGGGAGATGATCGGCGTCAGCACCACATCGGTGAGCTGCATCGGGGACTTCATGAACCTGGTGACGCCGCGTCCGGCGAGGGCGAGGCTGTGCCGCAGGGACCGGACCGCGCCGATGCGCAAGGGGGCGGCGGCCTGCCGGGTGGTGTGGGCGGGGATGGTCTGGGCGCTCATGCCGCGGTCCTCTCGGCGTAGGTGTCGTCGTTCTGCTCGTCGTCGGTGGTGGCGGAGCGGCCGGTCAGGGCCAGGAAGACCTCGTCGAGGCTGGGCAGGCGCAGCCCCATCTCGTCGGTGCCGATGCCGTCCGCGGCCAGGCGGCGGGCCAGCGCGGACACCAGCAGGGGGTCGTCGGCGGGCACGGTCAGCAGCCCGTTCGTACCGTCCTGGACGGGGGCGGTGCCGGTGAGCTCGGTCAGCATCGCGGCCACCCGGGGCACGTCCTGCGGCAGCGACGGACGGGCCTGCAGGATCTGCCCGCCGACCCGGCGCTTGAGTTCACCCGGGCGGCCCTCGGCGACGACCCGACCGCGGTCGAACACCGTGATGCTGTCGGCGAGTTGGTCGGCCTCCTCCAGGTACTGGGTGGTGAGGAGCACCGTGGAACCGTCGTCGACCAGGCGCCGGACCACGTCCCACACCTCGCCGCGGGCGTGCGGGTCGAGCCCGGTGGTCGGTTCGTCCAGGTACAGCACCTGCGGCCGGCCGACCAGACTCGCCGCCAGGTCCAGCCGGCGGCGCATACCGCCGGAGAACGTGCTGAGCGGCCGGTCCGCCGCCTCGGTCAGGGAGAACTGCTCCAGCAGCTGGGCGGCCCGTACCTTCGCGGCCCGCTTCGACATGTCCAGCAGCCGGCCCAGCAGCACCAGGTTCTCCGTCCCGGACAGGCTCTCGTCGACGGACGCGTACTGCCCGGTGAGCCCGATGAGCTGGCGCACCCGCACCGGGTCCCGCACCACGTCGTGCCCGCCGACCATGGCCCGGCCGCCGTCCGGCCGCAGCAGCGTCGACAGGATCCGTACGGTGGTGGTCTTGCCCGCCCCGTTCGGCCCCAGCACACCGATCACCCTGCCGGCCGGCACCTCCAGGTCGACGCCGTCCAGCGCGACCATGTCCCCGTAGCGTTTGACCAGACCCTCGGCCCGGATGGCGTACGACATGTCCGCCCTCCCCATCTCTTCGCTCGTCCGCTCTCGCGGTGCTCGCCGCTCTCGATGAGGAAGACGGTGCCGGACCCCGCTGGCAGGCCGCTGACAGACCGCTGGCAGGGGCCGACGAGGCTGTCAGCGGCCTGGCAGCCGCGGGGGCTGGAGCCTGGCGAGGAAGCGGTGCGCGTCGAGGGACTCCAGGGCCTTCGCCATCGTGCGCACATGGATCTCCGTCTGCTGACGCTCGAACATCAGCGACAGCGCGTCCCGCAGGGCGCGTGTCTCCGCCACGAGCGCCTGAGCGGCACGCAGCGCCGTGTACGTGCCCGTCACCTGTGTCGGGTTGAGCTCGCTCAGTCGTTTGAGGGTCGCCAGGTAGGCATCGATGACCTGGCTCTCGGCCTCGGTGAGGGCCGGGATCTTGGGAGACTCGGGGAACATCAGGACGCGACCGCCTGTCTGTACTCGTCTACCGGGCCCGTCTACCGGGCCCGTCTTCCGGGCTCGTCCTCTGGGCTCAGTGCAGGTCGCGCGGAGTGATCACCTGGTCCACGATCCCGTACTCCAGGGCCTGTTCAGCCGTGAGGATCTTGTCGCGCTCGATGTCCTCGCGGATCTTCTCGATCGGCTGGGCGGAGTGCTCGGCCAGCATCTCCTCCATCTGCTCACGCAGCCGGAGGACTTCACCGGCGGCGATCTCCAGGTCGGTGATCTGGCCGCGGCCGGTCTCGCTGCGGGGCTGCTGGATCAGCACGCGGGCGTGGGGCAGCGCCATGCGCTTGCCGGGTGTGCCGGCGGCCAGCAGGACGGCGGCGGCGGAGGCCGCCTGGCCGATGCACACCGTCTCGATGTCCGGTTTGACGTACCGCATGGTGTCGTGGACCGCGGTCAGCGCGGTGAGCGAACCACCGGGACTGTTGATGTAGAGGGAGATGTCCCGGTCCGGGTCCATCGACTCCAGGCAGATCAGCTGGGACATGAGGTCGTTCGCCGCCGTGTCGTCGATGTCCGTGCCCAGGAAGATGATCCGCTCCTCGAAGAGCTTGGCGTACGGGTCGTACTCGCGGACGCCGTTCGCACTGCGCTCGGCGAAGCGCGGAACCACGTAGCGCGCCTCGGTACGGGGCGGTCGGGCGGACGAGTCGAAGACGTTGCGGAAAGACACAGGCACCCCCGGGAGATGTATAGGACGTACATAATGTACAGAACTACGGTGCAGCATGGCGCACCAGGTTCCGCTGACGCAAGGGCGCGCCGGGCTCGTTGCGTCCGGGAACCAGTCAGGGGCCTGATCCACTCACCGGATCAGGCCGCTGACTCGTACTGCCGCCGGACTCGCTCGCCGGCTCCGGGAGGCTCAGCCCCGCCCGCGGCGACGGAAGCCGAGGAACAGCGCCCCGCCGACGAGAACGGCCACCGCCGAAGCCCCGGCGGCCAGCGGCACCACGGGACCCGCGCCGGTGCCGGCCATGGCGCCGCCCCCGCCCCCGCTGCCGCCCGTCACCGTGCCGGTTCCTGTGCTCCCGCCGCCGCCGGAACCCGCCGTACCACCCGAGTCCTTGCCCCTGCTGTCGCTGCCCCTGCCGCCGGCGCCAGAACTGTGGCCCGGGGCGTGGACGACGATCGCCGCGGTGTTGTTGTCCGCGTCGGGGTCGGTGCTCGGCGACGTCACCTCGACCGTGCCCGGCTTCAGGGCGGCCGGATCGACGACGCGCAGGTCGAAGGTCCAGGTCGTGTACTGGCCGGGGTCGATCCACGCGTCGTGGGTGTCCTGGAAGCAGAGGTAGTAGACGGCGCCGTTCCTGGGTGCGAACCTCACGCAGCCCCTGGGAGTGGTGACCGCCTCCGCCCCGGCCGGGAGGGAGACACGGGTCTCGTACGGCGGGTCCTCGCCCGGCTCGCTGCCGAGCCACGCCGCCATCCCGGCGGGGCCCTTGTTGCGCAC
Organism: Streptomyces sp. NPDC001851; assembly: GCF_040297165.1. Lineage (NCBI taxonomy): Bacteria > Bacillati > Actinomycetota > Actinomycetes > Kitasatosporales > Streptomycetaceae > Streptomyces > Streptomyces sp. NPDC001851. Next base: position 116,524 of record NZ_JBEOYR010000009.1, read on the forward strand.
GCCGACCGTGGCCCTCACCAGGTCCCCGGCCTTCTTCTGCCGCACGGTGGTCCCCACGGCCTGGATGTCCGCGGCCCCCGAAGCCATGGGCGATGACCCTCGACGCCACGAGAAGGTTGCACGCAATCCACACGAACGAACAGGCTGCCGGGGCGGCGGGATTCGGTGAGTCGGGGCCCTTACGGTGATTGACACCGGTGCCGGGGTGCCGTCCCCCGGGAGGGGCGGGGATACGTCACCGAGCCGTCCTCGTTCACTTGCCCACTTGCCTGCAGCTCCGCTGTCCCACTGTACGCAGCGTTACCACCGTACTTCTCGCGCGTTCACAGGATCTCGGCGACGTACGACGGGACACGGGGAGGGGCCACACATGGCGTGGGACGAATGGGAGCAGCTCAAGGCCGCAGCGGCCGAACGGCACTCCACACGGATGCAGCTCAACCAGCTGCCCGGCGACCAGAACGGCACGAGTTCGACCGGTAGCGGCGCTCCCGGCAGGCTCCGGTCCGACAAGAAGGCATGGTCTACGGCCGGCCAGGGCGTGGGGGACCTGCGGGACGACATCGGCAAGGCGCTGACGAAGCTGGAGCACGGCACGACAGGGCTCGGCAAGGGCTCCGGCTGTTCAACCGCGGCAGCCCAAAAGAGCGTGTACGACTCCTGGGAACGCCGCGTGAAGGACATCGGCGAGCTGTGCAACGGGCTCGCCGGCGTGCTGGAAAAAGTGGGGAACGACCAGCTCAAGAACGATGAGGCCATCAAGTCCGAGATCGCTGGGCTGAAGGTCCATGCCGAGGACACGTCCGCCGCCGGCGGCACGGGCAAGGGCCGGTGATCCGTACGCATGGACCTCAGGAAACTCCAGGCCATCAACCCCTCCGACTACGCCGACGCAGCCGACGGATACCGCGCGATCAGTGACATGGCCGACGCGGCCAAGGGCCGTATCGACCAGCAGATCACCAAGGTCATGCAGAAGGCCAACGAGGGCGAGGCGGCGAACGCGGCGCAGCAGCAACTGGCCAAGCTCTCGCAGAACTTCCACTACACCCAGGTCGAATGCGGCCTGATCAGCGGAGCACTCACCGGATTCTCGTCCGAGATCGCCGCCCCACGTCGCCGCCTGATCGAGGCACTCGATGACGCGAAGGCGCTGTCGTACACCGTCCACGCAAACGGCAGCGTCGCGTACCCCGCCGGTGGCGAGAACGAACTGACCGAAGAGAAGACCGCCGGCGGAACGGTCACCGGGTTCAACGGCATCTACAGCCGCGGCCCGGGCCCGGACATGACCGGCCTGCGCAGCCCCAACCCGAACCGCGCGAAGGCCCAGGACATCGCCGACCGCATCGCCCACGCTCTGCGGGAAGCCACGGAGATCGACGATCGCTACAGCAAGGCGCTGGAACAACTCAAGGCCGCACCTGGTCTGACCGTCGACACCAAGACGTGGGCCGACGTGGCGTCCGACGTCGACGCCGTCAGCTCAGCGGCAACCCAGTACCTTCTGGACCACATCCCGCTGGACAAGTCGCCGGCCGACATCACCAAGTGGTGGAACGGCCTCAGCGATGAGCAGCGGGATGAGTACAAGAGGGGCTTTCCTGAGCTTATCGGGAACCTGGATGGCATACCGGCGGTGGTACGTGACGAGGCGAACCGCGAGAACATCCAGACGCTGATTGCTAAACTGGAAGGCCAGCACGACGACGACTCCCAGACGAAGCTGGATGGCTTGAAAGGCATCCAAGAAAAGCTTCTCGCGGGCAGCGACCCACCCATGTATCTCCTTGGTATCGGCGACGAAGGTAATGGCCGGGCAATTGTTGCCTACGGAAATCCAGACACGGCGCAGAACATCTCTGCCTATGTTCCGGGGCTTACCGCGAGGCTTGACGGAGATTTCCCCGGCGGGACAATGAAGCGCGCCCAGGACACGGCCCTGACGGCCAGGGAAATTTCCCCTCACAGCTCTACTTCGTCAATCGTCTGGCTTAGTTATGACGCGCCCCAGCTCACTGCGCGTGACTTTCTGAGCAGCAGGAGCGTCATGTTCACAGACGATGCTGAGGCGGGAGCACCCGCTTACAACCGGTTCATGGCCGGCATTTCGGCGACACACGAAAACGGCGATCCTCACATCACGGCCATCGGCCATTCGTACGGATCATTCACCGTCGGCCTTGCGGCCCAGAAGAAGGGTGGCATCCCAGGAGCTGGTGACATCATTCTCGTGGGAAGTCCGGGGACCGGGGCAAATTCCGCGGACCAATTGAATGTAGGAAAGGGACACGTGTTCGTGGGCGCGGCCGAACACGACCTCGTCACCGGAGCTCCTTCCAAGGGGCAGGTCGCCGGCGGGGCCGTCGGGGGCATTCTGGGGGCTTTCGCAGGCGCGCCGGAAGTCGGTGCTGCAGCCGGTGCGAGCGCGAGTGATCCGAACGGCGACGATCTCTGGTTCGGCAAGGACCCTGCCAGCAAGGCTTTCGGTGCTACACGGTTCGCGGTGAGTGACGGGCCTACGATTTTCGAGGACCACGGGAAGATGAAAGCCCACTCCAACTACTTCAATCCTGCAAAAGATCAGATGTCGGCGGACAATATCGCAAGGATTGTTGTCGGCAGATCCGGCGAAATCGTTCGGGAGCAGCCGCGGTGAGAACCGTATACCCTGGAATTCTACTTGGCGCTTTGCTGCTGACTGGATGCAGCTCTTCGGACGGAACGTCTGTAGGTGACTCGAAAAAAATGAACATGCAAGAGGCTGCAGAGCATGCCGACAAGATCCTTGATGGCACGTTCGCCGCGATCAAGCCGACAGTTCATTGGACCCACGGCGAGTCAACTGAAGGGAGTTGTGACGTATCGAGGCGGCGGGCGGTAATGACTGTCATTTCGGAGGCGCGAAGGGGAAGCTTCCTGGGCGTGGTGGAGCGCTACTGGAAATCGCAGGGATACAGTCAGATCGGTGTGAACCGGAACACGAAAAGCCCGGCCATGTATTTTCAGACGCCAGATGAATTTAACGTGCGTCTCTTGATCGGCGACAACGGGCAGGCATTCTTCGAAGTGGCAACACCATGTGTGGAAAAGTCGGCGGTGTCACCACCCACCTCGAAGACAGTCGGACCGAATTATGCAGGAAAGCCGATTCCGGACCCGAATGTCCACTCCGACTTCTGGTCCGTTGGAACCCCACGCCGTGGAACCCGCTGACGCCGGTGGTGGGCCGTGCTGCGTGCAAGGTGTGCGGCACGGCCGTGCCCATCCACGCAGGCGGTTCAACCAGGACTCCATTGCCGTTGCGAGAAGCGCTCGACGTCTCAACTCATTGGCATGTCACCCGCGAGTGTGACCGTCGCTGCAGGGAGCGCGGTCAGCCGTCGAGCGGACGCCGGAGTGCACTGCGGGGTTACTTGGAGGTTGGTGCTTTTGGCCAGTCTGTGCCCTTCGCTGCGGCGTCGAGGACGTCACCGAGTCGCAGCCACGCGGTTGGCCCGGAGTGGGAGGCGGGGCTGGTGGCGAAGCGGGTCCAGGCCTCGTCGCTGTCGCCGAGGGCGGCCACTACGACTGATGCCACGGCTCTGTGGGCCGTTCCGTGCTGAGGTCCGCCCACGGTCAGAGCTGTCCAGGCGGGCAAGGCGCGGATGAGCTCCGGCGGGCAGTCGGGTAGCGCCAGGACCCGCCGTGTCCACGTCTCCCTCAGGTTGGGGCCGCCGCCCAGAAGCCTTCGGAGATGCGTGGTGATGCGGATCAACGTCTCCTCTGGGGCGGAATGGCACGCCAGGACATCTGAGAAGGGGAGTTTCGGCCGGTACGCGTTGGAGGCGAAGGAGAGCAGCACCTTTTCCACGAGGGCGTCATCGCGGCCATGCCTGGACAGGTAGTCGCGCAGGACATCGTCCGAGGCTCTGGCCAGATCCGCGACGGTGACCTGCTCGGGGTCTCCGATGGCTGAGCGGCGTGCCGCCGTGGCGGGGTCGCCCAGGATCCGCTCGATGGCGGTGCGAAGCTCGGCCAGCCGCTGGTCGTCCTGCTGCGTCTTGTAGTCGATGCGTTCCCATCGGCTGCGTGAGCGGGGACGAACGTGTCGGACCACCGCACGTGCCTTGTCCTTTACTTCCTCCGTCATGTCCGGCAGGTGCAGCAGCGTGGCGTGCAGCCAACGCAGGTCCCTGGTGCTTGGGCAGACCGGGTCAGGGTCGGGTTCCCACAGCCGCAGGGCCCTGACGGCCGCGGCCGCGAAGCGCTGACCGAGCGTTACAAGGAGCTCCTCCGATGAGAACCAGGTGTGAGGTCTGCCGTAGCGACTCTTCGCTTCCCCCGGATAGAGGAGATGACGCCAGGAGCCCTCCGCTCTGGACGCGACCCAGGAGACCGCGGCTCGAAGTCCGAGCTCGCGGATGTGGGCAGAGTCGTCGAAGTACGCCTCGACTCGCTTGCGGGCCTCGGGTGCCAAGGCGTCGAGAGCTGTAGCGAGGCGCGAGCGGACCTCCTCCTCGCAGACACCGTCCCTCAGCATCCGGCACAGGCGGGTGATCAACTCGAAGTCGGCGAAACCGGCCAGGTCCTCGGCAGCCATCTCTTCCAGCAAAGACGGCTCGACGTCCCAGGGCACCGTGCCGAGGAGGTGATCACGGATGGTCGTCCTGGAGCGTTTGTCCGGCGCCGAGTCGATCAGTTGGCGGTGACGGCTGGTGTGCACGGTCACGATCTGTTCCCACATGTCTTCCCAGGCCTTCCGCGCGGCCCAGAATCTGTCGAGACTGTCTTCCTCTTCGGATTCGTCTTCGGCGGGGAACAGCGGAAACTCGGGCAGGAGGCGGAGAGAGGCCGAGAACACGGTGTCGTGCAGTTGGGATTCGCGCAGGATCAGCTGGGAAGCCGTGGGCTCCTCCAGCAGCTGCGGAGTCATGGGCTGCCGGTGCGGACCGCGGACTTTCAGCTCGACCACGACGGCCGCGGCCAGCGTTTCTCCGCAGTGCTCGCGACCGAGAGCGCCAAGCTGCGACACGGAGCAGCGGTGCAGGGCATCCTCGCGCAGGGAATCCGGGCACGATGGATGTGCGAGCGCCGCGGCAGCCAGGGTCAGAGGGGAGCCCTCGTACGGCTGGACTTCCTTCCGTAGACCGCTGTCGACCGCGGCCCTGAGCGCCCACACCGGCGCCGATTCGCTGAGTGCGCCACGGAGCAGAGCCAGTAGGAGATCGTCGCGATGGGTTCCTTCCGGTAGGTCTCGCACCTTCTCTACCGCCATGCGAATCGGCGGGGAGTCCGGGGCCGCCTCCGCGGCAACGGCCCGTAGAAATCCGATGGGTAGCCCGGCGCGCGGCTCATCAGTGGTCATGCAGTTCCCCCCACGGTTCGTCATGGCTGCGGTGACCATGGTGGCTCACGCCACTGACATTCGGGCTGCATCGTCCAGAATCCGGCACGCTGGGGGTTGAGCGAGCGGCAGCGGGCACTGCTCGGCCGGCTCGCGGCCGCTGCGGCGCTCGATACGCATGGTTCGGGGAGATGCGCTGGAGGACGCGCCGCCAGCCCCTGCTGTCACAGGGCCTGGCCGCTGAAGCCGTACCTGAAGGGTTGGAGTCCGCTGCCCGGAGCAAACGGGTTCGGTGGGGAAGCCCGCTGACACGCTCTTGGCCGACGACAGTCGGGCACAGCAAGGTCAGGCGGGGATCGGGCGTGGGGAGCCCTTGAAGACCTGGCTGGTGTGCCAGGCGCGGTGGGTCGCGGCGACGGGCCGGATGCCGGGCTGGGGGCCGATGAGGGGGCGGCCGGCGAGTGCGGTGACGTGGTCGCGGGCGGCGGGGCTGCGGCCGGCGAAGTGCTGGGAGACCAGGACGCGGTGGCTGTCGCCTATGCCGAGGACGCCTTTGTCGAAGAGCTTGTGGTGCAGGGAGCACAGGCACAGTCCGTTGTCGACGTCGTCCGGGCCGTCGTAGGCCCACCAGCGCACGTGTGCGGCCTCCAGCGCCACGGGCGCAGTGCCGATCATGCCGTCGTAGCCGCAGAAGGCACATTGGTACTCGTAGGCGGTCAGGATCAACTCCCGCATACGGCGGTCGCGTCGGCGTCGCTCGGGGGCGGTGAGGGCGTCGGTCTCCGCCGGCTCCAGTTCCAGGCCGACTGCATCGCACAGGTCCGGGTGGAGCGAGGGTGGGAAATGCAGGTCCAGCAGGACCCTTGCCATGCGGCCCAGGAGGGAGGGCTCGCGGCGCAGTGCCGCGCGCAGACCGGGGGCCAGGCGCCCGGTGGCGCCGCTGGCCCGCAGCTCCGTGACGGCGGTGCCGGGGCTGCCGGGGCCGCGGTCGGTGCGTACCTCCCACACCTCGTCGTTGGCGAGATGGTGGAAGGGGTAGGCGGGGGTGGTCCCGCGCACGGGGCCGTACTCCGCCAGCAGCTGCTTCAGATCGGCCTCCACCGCGCTGTAGCGCAACTCGCCCTCGGCATCGGCCTGGAAACGGCCCAGCGCGTACAGCAGCAGTAACGGCTTGTGCGGTGCCCGTACCCCGTCCCGGCTCCATTGCCTCAGACTCGCGGCGCGCTCCAGCCAATCCATGGCCCGTGATCGTAGCGACGCGTGGCCGCACATGGCGTGGTTCGCGACTCCTCGTCACCACGGCCCAGTCCCCGACTGGTTGTCAGTGCCGTACCTCAGACTTGGGCCAGCCACGGCTTCCCGCCCGGAGTCCGTGGTGTGCCCGAGCGATGAGAGGAGTCGGCCATGAAGTCCGAGGCCGTCCAGCAAGCAGTCGAACACTTCTGGACCAAGCGGGGTGAGCAGAGGGAGAAGCAGGAGGACGGGGGTAGAGCGGGCGGGGAGGCGCGGGGTAACGGGCATCTCGCAGGATTCGAAAGGGCCGTAGCGGATCTGTTCCTTGACCTTGGCATCAAGGAGGGGGATATCCGTATGGGGAGGCCTTATCTGCCTGGGTATTACCGGGTGCGTAAGCAGTGGGACCTTGTGGTGTTGTATAAAAAGGTCCTGGTTGCGGCCTTTGAGTTCAAGTCCCAGGTCGGCAGTGTGGGAAAGAATTTCAACAATCGGTTCGAGGAGGCGCTGGGCAGCGCAACCGATCTTGCCATAGCCCAGAGCAAGAACGGGCCATTCGGTTCCGTACCTCCTTGGCTTGGCTACATTTTCGTGCTGGAGGAAACCCCCGACACTGAAAAGCCGGGCAGGGAGACGCGGGCACTGTTCAAGACGGACTCGGTTTTCGAGGGCCTCTCCTACAATCAGCGGTACCAGGAGATGATGAGGAGGTTCATCAGCGAGAACGTGTACGACACCGGATGGTTCCTCACGACCCAGCGGAACGATGACGGGACCGCGACCTACAAGGAGCCATTGCCGACGGCGACCTCTCATACTTTGCAGGTCGCCATCGAGGGGCGCGTCAAACTCGTGAAGGCCATGCTGGGGGAGTGAATACCGGAGGAATTCTACTCGGCCAGCCTACTCAGCCAGGGAAGCCGAGATCCCTCAAATACGTCAAGCGAGCATTGATCGCCGCAGAAAAGTGCCTCCAGTCGAGGCTCTCCACCGGCTCGATCGGCTTCGGGTTCTCTGCCGATGACGTGACGTAGCAGGCGGCGTCGTAAAGCTGTTCGGCCACCAGCCGCTCGCAGAAGATGCCGAACCGATCCTGATAAGAGGTGTCGCGCCAGACCTCGTCGACAGGCAAGGCCCCACGGGCGGTCTTGACCGGCCTTCGGGACTCGTCCCCGTCCTGCATGATGAAGAAATAGCCGAGCCAGGGCCTTTCCCTCGGGTAGAGCTCGGCAAGGGCAGCCCGGCGCAGGTCCACTGCGCTACCGAGCGCTTCTTCGACTCGGTTGTTGTAGTTGTTGCCGTACGACGGTCCGCCCAGAGCCTTCATCTCGAAGGCTGCGATGAGGACGTTCTCGTGCACGACCACGACATCCCACTGCTTCTGCGGTCGGTAGTAGCCGGGCAGCTCCAGGCCCTGGGACTTACTGACCCGGATGCTCTCGGGCGGGTAGCCGGCTTCGAGGAAGAACTTCGCCAAGAGGATGGCGATGGCGTCGAAGTGCTTGCCCCCTCGCACGGAGCCGGCCGTGCCGGCCCCCACCGCGTTCTTGATCGCGGACTGCTCGTTCTGCAGTTGCTTGGCACCCCAGTACGCCGCTATGGCGTCCTCGAAGTCCTGGCGGGTGACCGTCAAGATCCGTCCCCTCCCTAGTCGGGCAGCTCGACCAGCCCGTAGACACGCAGGGCGGCCTCCGTGGCAGCCTTCACGTCGCGCTTGTCGAACGCTTCCGCCAGGGCGGCTTTGTCGCTCTCGCTGATCGCTTCCGGATCGGGCACACGGATCTTGCGGAGGTACTGCGCCTGGAAGCGGAGCGTTCCCCCTCGCATCTTGACCGCGTACGCCTTCACGAACGCTTCCGCGACCTTGGACAGCAGCAGGCCACCGAGTACGCGCATGTCCCAGACATCCGAGACGATGAAGTACAGGTTGTGGTGAGGGTACAACCCGCCTTCGTCCAGGACCGGATGAATGGTCAGCTTCATGTCCGGAAACAGCAGCTTGGGACGTCGCGTGAGTCGGTGGTCGACCTTGTCGATCGTCTTGTACCAGCGCTGAGGCTGCTTGACCGCGATGTAGCGCTTCCGCAGAGCCGCTCCGTGCTCCTCGAAGTACGCGGCGAGCCGCGGGTAGGCGGAGAGGTCGACCAAGGTGCCGTCGGCCGTCCAGGGGTTGACCAGGTAGGTGCGGTTCCAGTGCAGGGTGCCGCTCGTGGTGTCGCGGACCATGGCCATGGGCAGCAGCCGGTCGCTCTCGACCAGGTTCTCGTCCTTCGTGAGGAAGACCTTGTCGGCGCCGGTGGCGATGCCGATGCCGACACGTGTCCCGGTCTTGTCGTCCTCCAGCAGCCGGAACCGCTCGGTGAGCTCTTCCAGAACCGCCAGCCTGGCCGGCGAGGCGGCAGGCCAGGAGTCCTCGTCCGGGAACCAGTGCGGCATGCGGGCTGCCTGGAACGCCGTGGTGGTGACCGACTCCGATCCGTCCTTCGCGTACCAGTCCGCGAACTCGCGGGCTTGGATCCTGCCGAATGCCCGGGTGGTGTCCGCTGCCACGGCTTCGCCCTGGGGCCGGTTCGAGATGATGGTGATCGCCGGATAGGCCGAAACCTGATCTTCGAAGGCGTCCACGTCGTGCATGACCAGGGCCAGGTCCATGCTGAAGCGGCTGGTCACCAGCTGGCGGAGCCGACGGCCGTACTGGTTCCGCATCCAGCGGTCGGCGCAGATGAAGCCCAGGCGCCCCCCGGCGTTGAGGCTGCGCAGTGCGACCTCGTAGAAGCCGATGTAGATGTCGGCCCTGCCACCCATCGTGGCGCAGGCACTGCGGTAGGCCGCCATCCGGTCATCAGGGACGTCTTCGAGACGGATGTATGGAGGATTTCCGACCACGTAGTCGGCTCGGTGATCCGCATCGGGCTGGAGCAGGTAGTCACCTTGTTCGACCCAGGCGTTTGCCACCTGCCGGGCCTCCTCGGCCGGCCACCCCTCGTCCACCAGTTGCTTCTCGACGACTCCGCGGCTCCGTTCCACGTTGCGGTCGAGCAGATCCAGAGCGCGGACGGCCGCGAGGACATCTGCGAGGGGACGATTGTGCGTGCGGCAGGAGGCACCGATCCGCGATGCGACGGCTGCCAGGAATGCACCTGTGCCGCAGGCCGGCTCGACGAGCTTCACGTCGCAGAGATCCTTGTCGGCCGTGTAGCCGAGGAGGTCGAGGACCAGGTCGACCACCCAGCGTCGTGTGAAGACCTCACCGTGCTCCACGGCCTCCGTGGGGAGGGGGGGCAAGGCGTGCAGGTCGGTGTTGGAGAGCAACGGAGTGGCCACGTCTCGACCCTACTAGGGACGATTCCGGCCACGGGTTCCTTCGCGACCGAGTGGCATCGACGCCGAGCCGCCTTCGTACGATTCCGCCGCTTCCGCATGCAGCGGCCGACGCCGACGGTGCAATGGCGACGCCTGCTCCGGTGCGGACCGTGACCAAGCCGACGAAGAGTCGATCACGGGAAGGGCCGGCTGCTCACCGACACGGTTGGTGAGCAGCCGCTTCGTTTGGCCCCCGGGTACGTCAGAGGCCACCTACCAGTAACTAGCAGGTGGCCTCTGACCAGCGTCGGGGTGGCGGGATTTGAACCCACGACCTCTTCGTCCCGAATGAGGTTCGGTTGGTGATCCTGCCAGCCGCGATGGCGTTCCCGCAGGTCAGATGGGTGGGCTCGGTTGGTGTGGCGTGGCTTGGAAGGGGCTCGGGGAGCGGGTTGGCTCCCAGATGGCTCCCAGGTCGGGCACCTGTTGTGGGGCGACGAGGAGCTGGTTACCGATCGGGAAGCAGGTCGGGGTTATCGATCATGCTGCGGTGCAGGTGGTCCAGGTCGACACCGCAGTGGTTCGCCAGCCGCACGTGACGTTCACGCGCGTGCTGAGGGATCGTCTCGCCGTCCCTGGTGGTGATCACGATGCCGGGACGGGTGGGTGAGTCGATGGCCTCGTTCAGCACGGCCCAGATGAGGTCCTTCAAGACCCCCGCCTTGCCCCAGCAGATGTAACGCTTGACGTTGCCGTCTGTGGCAAGGCAGTGATTGGGCTTGCCCTCCACCGAGTCCGGCACCACTGACCAACCGGGTCCGCAGAAGAAGTGGACAATCTCGTCCGCCCCGCGAAAACGACGGCGGACGTACGGGACGAAGTTGCCGATACCCTCCTGAGCTCGGGCGTACTCCTTCATCGGTACGTCCTTGATCCACACACGGACGTCCTGGTCGCTGGCGAACTTCCGGAGCTCCCCGCCAATTCCCGGGTCATCGAACCAGCGGCGGTACTGAGCGGTCTTCCCGGGATTGCTCAGGAACTCCCAATCCAGCTCGTCGGCGGTGCGGTACATGCTGAGGAGGATGCGACGGCGAAGAGCTTCCGGAAGGTTGAGCTGGGGCAAGGCGGCTACTCCAAGGTGGCGAGGGCGGACGGGAACTGCAGGCGGTGCTCGTCGTACGCGGTTTCGAGACTGGCCGCGTCCTTGATCCACTCTTCCATAAGGGTCGCAACCCGTTGGTCGTTGAACTCAATCTGTGATGGGGCGACTTGGTCCAGGACTTCGAGCTCGCCACCCTCCAGACTCCGCTTGATGTTGAGGGCCGCCGCGATCCGGCGTAGATCGCTGACGAAGTCGAGTACCGTCACGCGCTCCTTGCCCTCCCGGAGTCGGAGCCCCCTCCCCAGCTGCTGGACGAAGATCCGCCGAGAGTGAGTCACTCGGGCGAAGCAGAGGATGTTGACGTCGGGGACGTCCACACCCTCATTGAGGATGTCCACTGAGGTGAGGATGGGGACCTCGCCGCTACGGAAGGCTAGGAGCCGGCTCTGCCTCTCGCGTTTGGCCAGGCCGGCGTGCAGGGCCAAAGCGCCGGACCACAACGGGGTGCGACGCAGTAGTTCGGCCAGTCGCTCGGCGTGCTCGACCGTGCGGCAGAACACGATGGCTCGTGGATTGGCGGTGGCCGCCCATGCGGCAGCCAGCTCGTCTCGGATGGACTCGTCCCGCTGTGGCAGGAAGAGGCGAGCGTTGAGGTCGGCCAGGCCGTACTCGTGCTCGCTCGCCGCTTTGACGACATCCCAGTCGACGTTGTCGACGAACAACCGATAGTCCACTTGGGCCAGGTAACCCCGACGCATTCCCTCCTCGATGCCGAGCGTGAAGCTCGCGGGCCCGAAATGGTGGCTGATGTCATGCGAGTCCCCTCGCCACGGAGTGGCCGTGACCCCGAACTGCCTCGCGGTAGAGAGCACTTCGAGCAGCTCGTCGTACTGCCCGTCCTCGCCGACGTGGTGGGCCTCGTCAACCATGACAAGTGCCGGCCGGTAACCGAAGCGGGCAGCCGGCAGAGCGGAGCCCACTGTGGCGCAGGTCACTCCGGATAGGTCGTCCGGGCGGGTGTCCCCAGTAAGGAGACGGGTGGGGATTTCTTTGGGCAGGTGTCGCCAGAGGGCGCGCTCCAATTGATGGACAAGATCCTTGGCGTGAGCGACAACGAGAACCTGATCCGTGGGGTGGCGGCGGAGGTGCGCCGCGATGACCTCGCCGCCGACCACGGTCTTGCCGAGACCCGTCGCCAGGATGAGCAGGGCGCGTCCGTGTGAGTCCAGGTCCTTGTCCAGGGCCCAAAGCGCTTCGGCCTGGTAGGGGCGAGGCGTCACCTCTCCGAAGCGGGGCGGGATCCCCTTGAAACTGCGGGCGAGGTGACCGCCCTCCCAGAGATGGATGCTGGGACGGATGCGCGATAGAACGTCGACCCGGCGCCGGGCCTCTGAGCTGAAGCGGCTGTTGGTCACGACGACGGCCTGATGCGCACTGTAGTGGTCACGCGCGTTGTCGACCTCGTCCACGGCGTCAGCGCCGACGACCCCTCGTCGCTTCCACTTGCACTGGAAGACCCATAGTTCTCCCCGTCGACGAGCGAGGACATCGCCACCCTCGTCACCGGAGCCATCGATAACGGCTACGTCCGTGAAACCCAGATGCCACAGGAGCCGCTCGACACGCCTAGGGAACTGCAGCGGTCCGGCGTCGAGAAGGGGGGCCGGGTCCAGGAAGCTGTGCATCGCCTCTCCGATCCTCAGCTGTCGTCCGCGAGATCACGGGCGATCAGGCGGCAGCTGACGCGAATGCGCCCCAGCTCCTCAGGAGTGACCTTCGGCCGGTGCTGCGCGAGGAGCGCCAGATCACTCAGGGGGTTCATCAAGCGTTCCACCATCAAGTCGCGCGCGTCCGAAGCCGACAGCGCGGCATAGGAGCGCCGGAAGACCTTCCCGTCCATAAAGGGGGCTGGCGACTCGCTGATGACACGTAGGACGGCGCTGGCGGGGGCGAACCGGATGAAGTCCCCATTGTTGACAGCCTCGTTCCAGTCGAGCCCGGGCTCCGACTCCAAGGCGAAACGCTCCTCAGCGGCTTCCCTCTCGTCCGCTCGTAGTTGCAGCCAGTGAACTGCCGGCGTCTCCGCGATCACCGGGACCATCAGGGTGCGGATCCGCTCCAGCAGCCGCTCGGCCTCGTCGGCCATCGCTGTCGGTGTGAGGCGAGGGCTGGAAGAGCGCTGCTTGAACAGGAGCAGCAACTGCGACAGCGGCGTCGAGTTGTCGTTCTGCCGGACACGCATGTACTCGGCTGCCTCCAGCAGCGCAATGTCACGCATGTCCGCTCCATGCTCACGATAGAGCGGGTGATCGGAGTCGACGAAGACCTCCAACTGCGGGGAGCGCAGCATGATGGCGAAGGCCGGGGTCTCCTGCTCCTTGGCATTGGTGAGTCGATGGTCCCGCACAGCCCAGACTCTCAGCTCGATCCGACCCATCTCGGGAATCAGGTACTCGCCCGCGAGGTCGGGGAACTGGTCCGCGCTGTCGCGATAACGCTGCAGCCGTTGTTCGAAGGTCTCTACTGGTGCCGGATCGTCGGCCGGCAGGACGTCCTCAGTCTTGGGGACTTCCTGGTCATCGTCCTCCTCGCCAGGCGATACGGGCCCGAGGCCGGGCAGGAGTTCGTCGGTGCCGCTGTCCGAGTCGGCCCCGGGGTCGTCCTTGTGCGGGTGATCGTGGCTGTAGGCCGCCTCGTACCAGATCTCGTCGCTCTGGTAGTCGGGGTGGTCATCGCGATACAGCTTCGCCCACTGGACGGTCTTCTCGTGAATGGCTTCCTTGCCGTTTCCGGGTACCAAGTAGTTCAGGCCGGGGTCCTGGCGGCGGAAGCCCGAGTACAGGAGCGCCAGCGGACTCTCGTTCTCCGGGAGCTGGCGTCGCTTGGCGATCTCCGGACGCAGCGGGCTCTCCCCACGAATGGCCCGCAGCACCTGGTGCCACTCGGCGGTCTCGAACTCGAAAGCAGTCTTCTGGTAGTTCGGGGTGACGTGGTCGCAGTGAATCTCACCGACGATGCGCCCTGTCGCCGCTTTGGAGTCGATGGGGTACTCAAGTTCCGGCTCGCCGAGGCCGTCCTCGTCGGTCCAGTAGAAGACCCGCTTGTCCTTGAGGAGAATCTTCCGGCCGTTGCGCAGGAAGTCGATGCCATAGTCCGTGCGGTGCACGTAGCGCTGGATTCCGAGCCAGCCCCAGATGCGGCGGGAACGAACCTCAAGCCGGTCCTGCTCACACTCGCGGCAGCGATCAACGTCGAGCGGGTTCCAGTACCCGCAGGCCATGCATGCCTTCTTGTCCGAGAGGGGGACGTCTATGCGCTGAACGGCGCTGATCTCCACGCCGCGCCGTGTGACGGTGCGCTTCTCGTCCCAGATACAGGGCTTCCTGGGCGGCAGCTTCTTGCCATTGATCGTCAGCCGGAAGCCCCGTGCCGTCAGGAGGTAGCTGTACACGTCACCCAGCTTCTCCCTGATCACCTTGAGGGCGTTGGGACGACGAAGCGCCTCGAACTGCTCACCCTTGAGGTCGCTGATGGTGATGACAGTCCCGTGCTCAGAGGGGTTGGCCTTGGGCACCTGGCGGTACGGAGCTTGGTACGCGGCCGACGCCTCGATCTGCGGAAGATCAAGCGTGACCTCGGTCCAGAAGGAGTCTCCGGAACGCCCCGTGCGGACGACGGTCTTGCGACCGAGGCGGGCGGTCGCGATGTTGAAGCCCATGCCGAACAGGCCGAGCGCGCCGTGCCGACCGTTTCCGCTCCAGCCAGCGCTGATCGCTTTACGCACCTCGTCGAGACTCATGCCTCGGCCGTTGTCCTGGACGGCCACCTCAGCCGCAGACCGGGAGTCCTGCGCGGTCGGCAGAGAGATGCTCACGGTGGGCCTCTCGCCTCCCGTCTCGGGCGAGGACTGGAACACGTCGAAGGCGTTGTCCACGAGTTCGGCCAGGCACTGCCAGGCCGCGAACTCGATGTCGCCCAGGACGCCGAGGATGCGGGGATGCGGCATCACGTTGATGTACTGGCCTTCAGACATGCGTCGTCGCTCCCCGGGTGCCGTGTACCGCGTCGTGCTTGGTGAAGTGCGTTTGACCGGCGGGGTTTGAGTTTCGCGTTGCCCGCGACTCGCCCCCCGAGATACCTCGCGTCAGCATGCGTTTACTCTACTGACGCCCACTGACAATCAGTTCGGGATCCGCAGGATCGGCCCTCACACCAGCGGCGATGCATCGCCGACGATCCTTCCTGACGCATGCCAGACTGGTTCTCATGATCCGAGAGCCCGCCGAGGTAGTCATCGATGAGAACGGTCGGGTCGAGCTGCCCATGGGGCTACTGGCTGAGGCTGGCCTTGGTTGCGGCAGCCGTCTGCTCGCCTATAGCGCGGGCGACGGCCGCATCATGCTGCGTCGCGCTGAGGACGCCATCGCCGACCTCCTGGGAGAGGGAGACCTGTGAGGCGCGCGTCTTGGGAGCCCTGACGCGTCGCCGGGCTCTCACAAGAGCGATGATCTTGTCGGCCGCCTCCGACGGATCCTCGTGTTCCCAGACTCGCACAGGCAGCCACCCCGACTGCTCCAGCAGACGGTTGGTCTCGGAATCCCTCGCGCGGTTCCCCTCGATCTTCTCTCGCCAGAACTCCTCGTTCGTGCCTGGCCACCGGCAATGATCCGGGCATCCGTGCCAGAAGCATCCATCCACAAACACGGCCACCCTCACGCCGGGGAAGGCGACGTCAGCGGTTCGCCGCACGCTAGGCATAGGGCGATGCGACACGCGGTATCGCACTCCCCGCTCGTGCAGGTGTTTGCGTAGGAGCTTCTCCGGAGTCGTGTCACGCGAGCGATTGCCCCGCATGGAGGCGCGAACCGAGCGGCTCGCCGCCCAGGAGGACGCCGGCGTTTCTTCCTGGGGCAGTACGTGACCGCGCTGGATGGCCCTGCGCCAAGCCTCGGCGAGGTTCTCGCGACGGGTCTCGTTCTCGACCTCCCCGAGGTAGATCGGCTTGCGGGTAGACCCCTTGTCGGACCAGCGCAAATAGGCGCGGATGCGTCGGGTCTTGGTCAACACTTTCAGCTCGACGGAGGCGCGCGCCCGGCGCCCGTCACCCAAGTCCACCCAGCGTCGGTCAGGTCCGCCAGCGGCTTTGTCCTGCTCCGCCGTGGCTTGGGCCCTTGTCCTGCCGGGTCGCCCTTTCCATGCCCTCGCGGGTGGTTGCTTGTCTTTCCAACGACCCTGGTGGGGGGGTGCCTTCACGGAGGTCACCTCGTGCTCCGCGCGTTGTCCAGGGCGTTGGCCACCGCCTTCGCGAAGAACTCGCCCAACAGGACGGGAACGGCGTTCCCGAGCTGCCGCATCTGCTCTCCCCGCGGGCCCTCCAGTACCCAACTGTCAGGGAAGGTCATCACGCGAGCCGTCTCTCGTACGGTCATGTACCGATGCTTGTACCTCCATCCGCCCGGAACGGAAGCGTCGCGAACGCGATCATCGGTCAGCATCACCGATTCCCCGCCCGGTACTCCGTGGACACCCGCCTTCACCGTCTTCGCCGGGCGGTCCAGCTCGTTCGGAGTGTGCCCCTTGTAGATACGCGCCCCAGGCCAACCGATGTGGTTCGTCACGCCGCCCAGGCGGTGCTCCTTGCGGTCCAGGTAGCTCCAAAGGTCCTGGGGGAGCGGCGGCTCGCCCTCCAGTCCGGCGAGGGCGTCACGGAAAGTCCGCCACGGGAGGCGGGAAGCCTCCTCCGTGTCGAACGCGACCTGCTTGGGGAGACCGGCCATGACGCGCTCACGCACGTGGTCGGGAACCGCGTGGCCGCGAATCTCACGGTGCCGCTCCCAGTAATCGCCCTTCCGCATGGAGTGGACCAGAGCCGCGTAGGAGTGCGTGGGCCTCACGCTCCGTTTGAACTCCTCGACGTCCACGCCGAGATCTCGACGAAACGCGACGATGATCACCCGGTTCCTGATCTGCGGTACGCCATAGTCGGCCGCGTTGACGGTCGTGGCCACCACGTCGTAGAGCTCGTGGCCCCCGGACGGATCGGAGGAGCGGCCGTCCCTCAAACCAGCGTCGTAGGAGCGCAGGAGAGCGTCGTGCTCCTGCCACGTGCTGTCCGGGTCGCGCTTCAGGTAGGGGTAAGACAACTCCCGCAGGATGTACTGGAAGTAGGGCTCGAAGGACTTACGTCGAAGCCCGACGACGTTCTCGCAGATGACGGCCTTCGGCTGAATCTCGCGGACGGCCCGGAACATCTCCGGGAACATGTTTCGCTTGTCCTCGTCCCCCTTGGCGATGCCCCCCAAGCTGAACGGCTGACATGGCGGCCCGCCGGCCAAGACATCCACCTTGCCGCACAGGTAGTTCATGTCGAGCGTGCGGACGTCGCCCTTGACGAGGGGCACGGGCCCACCTGGATCGGGGATCCACTCATCATCGCCCCGCTCCTTGGCGCCGTTGGCCTCAAGCGTCTCGCAGGCGCGTGTGGCGACCTCGCTGTAGAGGAGCGGCCTAAACCCCGCTCGCCCGACGGCCATGGCCAGGCCGCCACCGCCGGCGAACAGCTCCACCGCCGTACGGTCAGGAGATCGTTCTTCTTGCTGCTCAGACATTGTAAAACCATACCGCGGAGTAGGTCCCTCTGGGAAGCCAAGTGCACTGATTCACCATGCGAGTCAAGAGCGCATGGACGTGTAACGATGGCAACCTGGACGGTGCGTCGGAGCGAGCCTGGCTCAGGCAGTTAGGGCATTGGCGCAGGACGGCTGGCCTTTCACGTTCAGTTTGCGGACAAGAGGCGCTTCCTCCAGGGATGGGCTGGGACGGTCATCGCAATCGAATCCGCCAGCCAGACGCGTTGCGACTCGTCCAGTAGTGGCAATACCGCTTCGAAGTCAGTCTCGTCCTTGGCCCGCGTGGCCTTGGCCTTGTAAAAGAGCTGGACCTCGGGCGCAAGGTACGGGATTCCGGTCGGGCTCCTCCGCCCCACTCGGCCGAGCGGAAGTCGGACCCCTGGGTTGCGCCGCGAGACCCAATGGGCGCCCTCGGCCTCGTCCAGCATGAGTTGCACCGACCAGGGTGCGTTACGTGTACGTCTACACCAGATGTCGTGGAGGGGATGTTCAAGCGTCTCTCCTAGACGCCAGGGACGTAGGTGCCCCGCGCCAGGCGGGTCCGCAACGTACATGTCCCAGTTGCTCAGCACGTCTCGCACGAGCGCTTGATCGCGACGAAGGACAAGGACGTCGAGATCACCGTGCGGGCGTAGCTCGCGACCTACGGCGAGCTCGATCGCGTACCCGCCGGCGATCCACCACGGGAAGTCGGCTTCGGCGAACATCACGGCCAGGTCCTCCGGATGAGCCGGCACCCAGCGCCCCAGTTCATGAACACTCACCCGTCCATGCTTTCAGCGGACGAGGCGCTGGGCGGAACATCGCAGGTCGGCAGAATGCGGCGTTTGGCTACGGGGTGAGCCGGTTCGGCCCGCGGAAGAGGAAGGTGGCCTCGCGGATCGACTCCAGGCCGAGCATGACCATCAGTACGCGCCCGAGGCCCATGCCCAGCCCGCCATGCGGCGGGCACCCGTACCGGAACGCGTTCAGGTAGTCCTGCATCGGCTCCGGGCTCATGCCCTTCTCGGCTGCCTGCTTCAGCAACACGTCGTAGCGGTGCTCACGCTGCGCGCCGGTGGTGATCTCCAGCCCCTTCCAGAGCAGGTCGAAGCTCAGCGTCACGCTCGGGTCGTCGGCCGGCCGCATGTGGTAGAAGGGCCGGATGCCCACCGGGTAGTGCGTGACGAACACGAACTCGTGGCCGGTGACCTGCCGGATGTGGGCGCTGATACTCCGCTCACCCTCCGGGTCCAAGTCCTCCTTGATCCCCTCCGGGTCCCAGCCGCCCTTGCGCAGGATCTCGTGCGCCTCGGCCATAGTGATGCGGGGGAAGGGCGTCGTGGGGACCGTGATCTCCACACCGAACCGCTCGCGGACGGCCTCGCCGTGGGCGTCGGCCACCTTGGCGATCGCGTGGGCGAGCATCCGCTCCTCGAACGCCATGACGTCCTCGACGCCGTCGATCCAGGCCAGCTCTACGTCGACGCCGGTGAACTCGGTGGCGTGCCGGGAGGTGAACGACGGCTCGGCACGGAAGACGGGACCGATCTCAAAGACCTTCTCGATTCCGGCCGAGATCGCCATCTGCTTGTAGAACTGGGGCGACTGGGCCAAGTAGGCGCTGCGGCCGAAGTAGCCGAGCTCGAAGACCTCCGCTCCGGACTCCGAGGCGGTGCCCATGAGCTTGGGGGTGTGCATCTCCGTGGCGCCCTGCGCGTAGGCGTACTCGCGCAGCCCCTGTTCCAGGGTGGTCTGCACGGCGAACATCAGCTGGGCGGCGGGACGCCGGCGCACGTCCAGGAAGCGCCAGTCCAGCCGGTGCTCGATGCCCGTCTGCTCGTCGATCGGCAGCGGGGTGGCGGCCGGGTTCAGGACCTCGACGGCTTCCGGAACGATCTCCAGGCCGCCTAGCTTGACCTGGGCGGCGTCCATGACCCGTCCGGTGATCTTGACGGCGGATTCGGGAGTGAGGGCTTGGAGCCGGGCCGCCAGCGGCCCGTTGTCACGCTTGTGGGTCACCTGCACCATGCCGGTTCCGTCGCGTACGACGACGAATTGCATCTTGCTCTGCAGGCGCAGGGTGTTCACCCAGCCGAAGACGGTGACGGTACGGCCGACGTGTTCTCGCAGGTCGGAGACGTGTACGCGACTTTGGATCATTGCGGTCCTCCGAAGGACATCGTCATGATCCCTTGGGAGTGCGGGCGAGAAGGGCAACTCGCGGTACCACCGCACTTTCACCGCCACCAGGTGGCGGCCTCGTTCTGGCCCGGTGACGGGGGCCGGCCGGCGGGGCATTGGGCCATAAGAGGGGCCGTTCCTCCCCGCGCTCGGGAGGGTCTTCGCCTCGGGGCGCGAGACCGCCTTCCCAGCTGCCGGCGGCTCTCTCTGCTCGCGTGGTCCCTGGCTACTCGTCTCCGTCAACGCGTTGCCCGGAAGAATACGAACGCCGCGATCGCGTCCGCAATCGAGAATGCGAGGGCAGCGTCGCGGGGCTTTGTATCCGGTGCGACGCCGCACATCTATGCGAGCGTGGAGCGTGGAGTGGCTGCGGTCGAGGTCGGCTGGAGCCGTGGCGGGCGGTCAGCCGACGTAGGGGTACGCACCTGCAGGGGAAGGGGACGGGCGAGGGAAGTACGGGGTCGGCCGAAAAACGTCGGTGCGGAGGTAGGGCGAGTGGTCCGGGGCGTAGGTCCGGCGTCGGTACCCTGGAGCGCATGTCTACTGCCCCGGTTCGCGTTCGTTTCGCCCCGTCCCCGACCGGCATGTTCCATGTCGGCGGTGCACGGTCCGCTCTCTACAACTGGGCGGTGGCACGACAGTCCGGCGGCAGGTTCGTCCTACGGATCGAGGACACCGACGCGGCCCGGAACAAGCCGGAGTGGACCGAGGGCATCATCAGTGCGCTCGCGGCGATCGGCATCCATGGCGAGGACCCGGTCTTCGAGGGGCCGTACTTCCAGTCGCACAACGCCGACCGGCACCGGGAAGCGGCTCAGCAGCTCTTCGCGGCCGGCCGGGCGTACTACTGCGACTGCACCCGGGAGCAGCTGAAGGAGCGCACGGGGTCGGAGCACCTCGGGTATGACGGGTTCTGCCGGGACCGGGGGCTGGCCTTCGAGGAGGGGCGGGCGCTGCGGTTCCGGACGCCGGACGAGGGGGAGACCGTCGTGGTCGACCTGGTCCGCGGGGAGCCGGCGTTCCCGAACAGCGCGATCGAGGACTTCGTGATCGCCCGTGGCGACGGGTCCCCGGTCTTTCTGATCGCCAACGTCGTGGATGACCTGGATGAGGGAATCACGCAGGTCATCCGCGGCGAGGAGCACCTGTCGAACACGCCGAAGCAGCAGCTGCTGTGGGAGGCGCTCGGTGCCAAGCCGCCCGTGTGGGCACATCTGCCGGTGATCGTGAACGAGAAGCGGCAGAAGCTGTCCAAGCGCCGGGACAAGGTGGCGCTGGAGGACTACCTCGCCGAGGGTTTCCTGCCCGAGGCGATGGTGAACTACCTCATGCTGCTCGGCTGGGGCCCGGGTGAGGACCGGGAGATCAGGCCGTACGAGGAGCTGGAGCAGCTCTTCCGGATCGAGGACGTGAACACCGCGCCGGCCTTCTTCGACGTGAAGAAGCTGACGGCGTTCAACGGCGAGTACATCCGCGCCCTGTCGCCGGAGCAGTTCGCCGCCGCCTGCGCGCCGTGGCTCGTCGCCCCCTACGCGCCGTGGCGGCCGGAGGCGTTCGACAAGGACGTTTTCGAGGCTGCGGCTTCCCTGGCCCAGACCCGGCTGGCGCTGCTTTCCGAGATCACCAGCTATGTGGACTTCCTGTTCCTCGACGAGCCGGTCGAGGACGAGGCGTCGTGGAACAAGGCGATGAAGGCAGGCGCCGGCGACATCCTGTCGGACGCCCGCGCCGAGCTGGCCGGCGTCGCGGACTGGAAGGCGGACGACCTGAAGGCCGTTCTGCTCGCTGTCGGCGAGAAGCACGGGCTGAAGCTGGGCAAGGCTCAGGCGCCCATCCGGGTCGCGGTCACCGGCCGGACGATCGGACTCCCGCTGTTCGAGTCCATGGAGCTGCTCGGCCGGGACCGCGTGCTGGCCCGTCTGGACGCCGCCAGCAAGAAGCTGGCCGCGCAGGCTTAGCCGCTGCTCAGGCGACCTGCGTCAGCAGGTTGCCCCAGGCGTCGCCGAAGTAGTTCAGGTCGAACCGGGCCAGGGCCTCGTACGCCGCCTTGGCCTCGGTGTGGCGTGCCGCCGCGCGCTGCCGGACCTGTGCCGGGAGGTGGCGGAGGTCCGGGGCCGGCTGGCCGGCCAGCGCGGCGAGGTCGCCCAGGCCGGCCACCGGGCGGATGAGGCAGGGCAGGCCGAGGAGTAAAGCCTCGGCGGCGCAGCGGCTCCAGCCCTCCCGCATGCGGGGGAGGAAGATGCCGACGTCGCAGGCGCGCAGCAGACGCAGGTACCGCTCGCGTTCGACGTCGTAGTGCGCGCTGTCGAGGCCGATGGTGTTGCTGCCGCTGGTGATCACCCTCAGTCCGGGAACGCCGGCGAGGGCTGCGGAGACCTCCTCGGTCCCTTTCCAGTGCACGGCCTTGCCCGCGTAGACGCCGATCACGTCGGGTTGTAGGCCGAACTCGGCGCGACACTCGGCCCGGTCGTAGCCGCGTGCCTGCTCGATCTCGATCATGTCGAAGGCGTTGTAGATCACCCGTACGTTGCGGACGCCTCGGGCGCGGAGCTCGTCGGCCCAGTACGGGGCGACGCACACAACGGCTGCGCACTGCGGCAGAACGCGGAACAGCCGCTCCCAGAGCATGGCCTCGATGGGGGCGGAGTCATGTTGGAGCGGCTCGTAGTGGTGCAGGAGGAACACCGTGCGGGCGCGCATGTCGGGCGTGAACAGCAGCAGGCTGAGGTCGTCCCACACGAAGGTGCCGGTGGCGCCGTGCAGCGCCCGTATGGAAGGGGCCAGGCGGGTGAGGTGGCGGAGCTTGCGCCAGCGGCGGACCCGGTAGGTCCGCTTGTGGTCCGGGACGGTGCGCCATTCCACGTCGTCGGCCGTCACCTCGTGGAGCATCCGCAGGTAGACCCGGCCGCCGGTCCGGCCGACCGGCTCCATCGAGTAGACGACCCGTTTCACGGACGTACCTCCTGTATGTGGTGGACGTACTCGGCGTGCAGGCGCGCGTGCATGGTCTCCAGATGGGGGCCGAGGTCGCGGGAGGCGTCGGCGAGGGGGAGGTGGAAATCGCCCAGGGTCTGGAGGAACCGTCGGCGTCGGTCGAGGTTCGGGGACGCGGCGAGGTCGCGCAGGTTGTGCAGGCGGTCGGCGAGCCGGACGAGGAGGTCCTCGGGCGGGAGCGCGGCTTGCTTGGCGCGCCAGCGGGTCTCGTCGCCGTCGGACTTGCGGCGCTGTTCGAGGCGGTGGCCGGCCGTCATGGCACGCAGGCGGGCGGTGAACGGGCCGCCGAGGTGGTGGACGAGCAGTGCCTCCGACTCAGGAGACACCTCCAAGGCGTCATGGAGGAGAGCGAGGAGGAGGGTCTCGGGGCGCCGGACGCCGATCTCCGTTCGCAAGAGCCTGACGACGGCCAGCGGGTGCTCCAGGTAAGGCGTGCCCTGGT
This sequence comes from Streptomyces sp. NPDC001851, assembly GCF_040297165.1. Lineage (NCBI taxonomy): Bacteria > Bacillati > Actinomycetota > Actinomycetes > Kitasatosporales > Streptomycetaceae > Streptomyces > Streptomyces sp. NPDC001851. Next base: position 139,719 of record NZ_JBEOYR010000009.1, read on the forward strand.
CGCGGGTATGGCCGTCGTAGACCGTGAGAGCGAGGCCGGCGGCCACGCGGGCGCGGGACTGCTCGTCCGGGCTCCACGCCGCGGCACCGAGCACGGTCAGGACGTGGTCGAGATTTATGGGGTCCATCCGCCTCACCTCGTACGAAGGGACGCGGCACGGGGGTCGGGGACGTGGTCGGCGAGCAGCAGGGTGTCCCCGACGGCGAGGGCGTCGAGGCGTAGGTCCACCGCCGCTGCCACGGCTTGCTCAGCGGTTCGCAGGATCGGGGCGCCTTTGCGGTTGAAGGATGTGTTCAGCAGCAGCGGCAGTCCGGTGAGGTCGCGGAACTGCTCAAGGAGATCGCGCAGGCCCTGGTGGTCGGCGGCGACGGACTGGACGCGGGCGGTGCCGTCGCGGTGGGTGACCGCCGCGACGCGGTCGGCTCGGCACCGTCGGACGGTGGCGACACGGTTCATGAAGGGGTCGCCCGCCGACATGAACCATTCCGTGGCGTGCTCGGCGAGGACGGCCGGCGCGAACGGGCGATACGCGGCTCGCTTCTTGAGCGCGTTGAGCCGGTCCCGCGTGGCGGCGTGACCGGGGTGGGCGAGGATCGAGCGATGGCCGAGGGCACGCGGCCCGAATTCGAGCTGTCCCTGCACCCAGCCGACGATGCGGTGATCGGCGAGCAGCGCCGCCACTGCGGCCGGCAGTCCGAGCCCGAGGTGGGGCAAGGCGTGGTAGCCGGGCGGCACCGTTGTCGTTGGCAGCGCGCCCGGGTTCGGGCCCCAGGCCGCGTCGGTCGGCACCGGCAGGCGCTCCTGCCCGAGCTGATAGTGCCAGCCGTAGAGCGCGGCGCCAACGGCTGTGCCGGCGTCGTGCGGGGCCGGTGCGACGAAGAGGGTGTCGAAGCCGCTGTCGGCGGCCAGCTGGCCGTTGAGGTGGGAGTTCAGGGCGCATCCGCCTGAGAACACCAACGTTGAGGCCCGAGTGAGTCGTTGCAGGTGGCGGGCGATGTGGACGACCGATTCGGCGAAGATCTCCTGGACGGCGGCGGCCAGGTCGGCACGCTTGTGTTCCGGCTGTTCCGCGACGTTGTCGGCGGTCCAGGCCCGGCCATCGAGCAGCAGCGGTGTGCTGCGGTCCGCCGAACCCCACGGATGATCGATGCGGACCTCGCCCTCGTCTCCGAGCCGGACCAGTTCGCGGACGTGTGCGCCGTAGCGCTGGGGATCGCCGAAAGCGGCGAGCGCCATCATGCTGCCCTCGGGCTCGTCGCCGGGTGGGATCACCCTCCGGGCGAGGTTCCGGTAGAAGTGCCCGAGGGAGGAGTGGACGCGCCGAGGCCCGACCGGGCCCGGCACGACGGCCGGCATGCCCTGGTGGAGGCGGTCGATGCGATCAGGCCACAGGTCGTACCCCGTGATGCGCTCCCGGCCAGGGCCGAAGTCGGATCCCAGGGAGGAGCCGCCGGCGTCGATGACGAGGCCCGCGGCGTGCTCGTGCCCGGAGAGCAGGTAGCCGGAGAGCACGTGGGCCGTGTGGTGGGAGAGGAGGCGGAGGTTTTCGCCGAGCGGGGCGGGCAGGAGGGCGGCGAGTTCCTCCCGCTCCTCGGCCAGCCACCAGCCGGCCGCGGGGTTGGGACGCATGGAGGCCGCCCAGACGGCGTCCACGTCCTTCGGTTCGATGCCGGCGGCCTCCAGGCACCACTGGAGTGCGCGGGTAGGGGTGGTGAGTGTGCCCTTGCGGGTGGGGTGGTTGTGCTTGACGCCGCTCCAGCGCTCCTCTTCGGCCGCGTAGATGCGGCCGTCGACGACTAACGCGGCGGCCGTGTCGTGGTGGAAGTTCAGTCCGAGGACTGCGGGCATGGTGGTGTACCTCCCGATCAGACGGTGAGGGCGGGGACGAGTGCGGCGCCGGAGTCGGTGTACTCGTGGCAGCGCAGGCAGAACCGGAAGTGGTGCCTCCGGGGTGCGAACACCTTGGCCGCGAAGTCCTCGTCCCAGATGCTGAACTCGCTGTCCTCCTTCGCCATGGCGTTGAAGCAGCGGTAGCAGGACCCGTCCATCTCGATCATCAGGTGCTGGTCGAGGTAGCGGTCGCAGAGGCCGCGCAGCACGTTCGCGGGCTGGCCGACGTCGACGTGGTGCACGTGGTTGGTGACATGGATGGCGCCGTACTTCTCGCACAGCGTCCCGAGCTGCGTGAGCCGCGTGGAACTGATGCCTTCCAGGACGCTGTTGACGACCACGGTCTTGCCGGCTTCGCGGAGGCGGGGCACGACGGCGTGCACCTCGTCGTAGTTCCCGTGTTCGTCGTCGCAGCCGATGAGTATCTGGTCGTAGCAGCGGAGGGTCGCGTCCATGATCGGCTGGTTGCGGGCCAGGGTGATGGCGTTCGTGCCCAGGACCATGACTTTGTCCGGCAGCCACTTGCGCGCGGCGTCGCTGAGCGCCGGGAAGTCCCGGTGCACGGTGGGTTCGCCGCCGTTGATGTGCAGCTGCTGGAAGGGGATGGTCTCCAGCCGGGTCAGGATGGTGGAGAACAGGTCCTGGGACATGTTCTCGCCCTGGGCGCCGTCGGCGAAGATGCAGAAGTCGCAGTGCCGGTTGCACTTCGTGGTGATCTTGACCTTCGCCGTTTTGAGGGTGCGGGGCACTGGCGCACGCGCGGTCATTGCGAGACTCCTTGGGTCAGAGGTGGACGTTGTTGGGGGTGAAGCTGAGGAAGTCCTGGACGGTGGTCTTCTGCTGGTGCCAGCGCGCGAGGGTTGCGCGCAGGGTGTCGGCGGTGGTGGGCCCAGTGGGGATCAGCGCCGCCATCCGAGCGGCCAGTCGCTGGGCGGCGGTCGCCTCGTCTGCCGCGAGCACGGTCAGCGTTTGCGCGGCGGAGCGGAGTTCCTTCGCCTCCCGCCGGATCAGGTACTCGGTCGCTACCCCGGGTGGTGGATCGAGGTAGTACAGCCAGCGGGCGACGCGTACACGGAGCATGCCGGCCGTCATCACCCAGTCGGTACGGGCGTGATCCTGGCCTTGGCCGTCTGGGCGGTCCCCGCCGGGAACGCGGCGCATGGCCGTCTCCAGGGCGACATGGGCCGCGCGGAGCAGGTGGCGCGGACTCCGTGGGCGGGCATCGGCATGGTGCTCCGAGTGCCGGAGGAACAGCTCGGCGTATCCATCCAGTCCCTCCGGCCGCCACTGTGTGAGGGCCGCCGTCTTTCCGGGGCAGCGGGTCCGGGTCGCCAGTGCCGCGGCGGCGAACCAGCACGGGGCGAGGTAGTGCCACGCCACGCAGTGGCGCCGGTACGCGGCGACGTCCTCAACCACGTTGTCCGTGCTGTCCGCAGCCAGCTGGTATCGACCGCCCATCCGGGCCTGGAGGATTCCCCGGTAGAACCGCTCATCGACCTGACACCAGGGCGCCATCTGGGCCCGGGACTTCCAGCGCTGGAAGTCCCGCGCGCTGCCGCTGATCAGTGACCAGGTCGCGAGTTCGGGCGCAGAGACGAGTCGCCCGTCCGCTTCAGTCATGGTGAACGCGAAGCCGGGCGGGTGCTCCAGGAGACGTCGATGGAAGACTTCCCGGTCGACTGCGGCGGCGTGTGCAGCGGCCAGGCGGTGGTTCCACTCCTCCCAGTCGGCGGGGGCCTGGGGAAGGAGGACGCGTACGTCGATGTCGGAGTGCGGAGCCAGCAGGTCGGCCGGCTGCCACTTGTGGGTGAGCATCACGGCCCCGACGTCGTGAGCGTCCAGCTCGCGTTCGTACAGAGCGCCGAGCTCCTGGTAGAGAGGCGGCGCGTCGACCACAACCATCACCGCTCCCCGGTGGAGGCACGGGAGCAGGCGGGGCCAGCCGCTCCCGTGGGGAGGATGGGGAGCAGGGGCAGGACCGGAGTGCCTTCGGGGCGCTCCATCCGGTCCCAGCGCAGGTCGTAGTCGACGTAGTGGAAGCCCTGCCAGGCGTCGTTGGTGTTGCGGTCGAGCATGGCCTGGAAGAGGTGGGCGAAGGCGTCGCCGATGGTGCCGTCGGCGAGGTGGGGCTTCAGGGGGATGTCGCGGTTGTGCAGGATGCAGGGGCGCGCCACTCCGGTGGGCGTGATCTTGATCCGGTTGGCGTCGGAGCAGGTGGCGCAGCTGGAGTTGGAGATGAAGCCGATCGACCCTGCCCAGCCGTCGGGACGGAGGTACTGCCCGGGGCTGCGGACGCCCAGCTGGTCCCGGGGGACTTCGCTGGCGTCCGCGAACCACTCGTGGAGACGGTCACGCACCTCTGCCTCGGCGATGAACTCGGTGTCGAACAGCGCCTGGGCGGGACCGATGTTCTGGAGTTCGATCAGCCGGACGGCGACGGGCAGGTCGCGGGCGAGTTCGGCCACGGCGAAGGCGTCGTCCAGGTAGGTGCGCTGAAGAACGCAGTTGATCTTCACTCGCAGGCCGAGGGAGAGGGCGGCGTCGAGGGTGCTCCGGGTGGTGCGCGGGTCGCCGCCGCCCATGATGGCGGCGGACCGCGCCGGGTCGAGGCTGTGGAGGCTGAGGTTGAGGTAGGTCAGGCCGGCGTGGTGGAGCTGTTCGATGCTCAGCCCACGGCGCAGGTTGCCGTGGCTGGTCATGCCGATCGCGGCGTCGGGCCCGAGGCCGTCGGCGAGGCCCGCGATGACGTCGAGGATGTCGGCTCGGAGGGTCGGTTCACCGCCGGAGCAGTGTGCCTTCCTGATCTTCCAGGCCCCGGCCTCGGTGCCGATGGCCGCGTAGTCGGAGGCGGTCAGGGGCCGGTCCTTGTGCCCATAGTCCGGCATGCACCGGGGCTTGCAGAACACGCAGTCCAGGTTGCATAGCGAGTTCAGGGTGAAGGCCAGGTAGGGGTGGTTGCGGCCTGCGGCGGCGAAGGCGGCGGCCAGGTCGTCGTGGTCTGCGGTGGGCATTGGTCAGCCTCCTACGAGCGGAGAGCGGGTGGCGGGCGCCTCGGCCAGGCCGTTGAGGGGCTGGCCCGAGAGGTAGCGGTGCAGGTTGTCGGCGAAGAACGCCACCGCCTCGTCCATGTAGGCGCGGCAGAACACCGAGCTTTTCGGGGTGAGTACGACCCGGGGGTGGAGCCGTAGCGGATGGCGTGCAGGCAGCGGTTTCGGATCGAACACGTCCAGGGCCGCACCGCGCAGGTGGCCGGTGTCGAGGGAGGCCAGGAGGGCCGACTGGTCGACGGTTGCCGCGCGGCCGAGGTTGAGGAAGAGAGAGCGGGGCTTGCACGCCGAGAAGAGGTCGTGGTCGAAGTAGCGGTGCGTGCCAGGGGTCGCGGGCAGCAGATTGACCACTACGTCGGCGACGGATACCGCCTGGTGCACCGCCGTCGTGTGCACCCACGTGATCCCGCCCTCGGAAGCCGCAGGTGGCGTCCGGCGCACTCCGATGACGTTCATGCCGAAGGCCCGGGCGGCCTGGGCGAGGTGGCGCCCGACGCTGCCGCAGCCGACGATGGTCATCGTCGCCCCCGCCAGGTCGAAGAACTCCTCGGCCAGGTCGTCCTTCCACCAGGCACGGTTCCGCTGGACGCGCTGGCTGATGAAAAGCCCGCGGGAGAAGCCCAGGACCAGCCCCATCGCGTGCTCGGCCATGGGCCTGCCGTGGAAGCCGTACGAGCGGGTCAGGGCCACCCCGACGGAGTGCGCCTCGGCGACGGGCAGATGGTCGGTGCCGGCGGCCGGGGAAGCGATCCACTTCAGATGTGGCGCGGCGAACAGCCACGAGGGCGCGAATCGCCACCCGAAGTAGACGTGTGCGTCGGCCAGCTGGTGCGGCACGGCCTCCTCGGTCGCCCTGCGAAACCCGATGCCGGGGAAGGAGGCGGACAGCGCACGCTCGTGCTCGGAGGACAGCCGCCAGAAGGAGTGCGGGGACTCCAGGCTGATCAGCACCACCGGCTGGTTCATCGCGCGCGGCCCTCCGCGGTGGCTGACTGGGCCAGCGCCCAAGGGGCGATGCGGTCCATGACGGAACCGACGCTGGCCTCGTAGTCGTGGCGGGAGCGCACCAGGGCCGCCCCGGCGCTCCGGAGCCGATCGCGTTCTCGGGGCAGGATGGTCAGGGCCCGGTGCAGGGCGGATGCCAGGGACCTGGGGTCCTGCGGTGCGGCCGTGAAGCCGGTCTCGCCCTCGATGACGGTCTGAGCCAGGCCGCCGGCCGTGGTCGCGACCACCGGGCCCGCACCGGCTGCGAACGCCTCCAGGGGTATCCGGCCGAAGGGCTCCTCGCGAGAGGGAACGATGACCGCGCGCAGGGCCGGGCTGTGCAGCCAGGCACGGATCGCGGGGGTGAAGCGAGTGATCAGAGTCGCGTCCAGATCGTGCGTGCGGATGTGTGCCGCCAGGTCCTGCTGGTACGAGGAGAGGTGCTGGTGTTCCTCCGAGGTCACGGCAGCCAGCAGCAGGTGAGGAACGGGGACACCGCGTTCCTTCAGCAGACGCAACGCCTCCAGGAGGTCTTCGAAGCCCTTCGTCGGGACTGCGCGGCCCATGGCGAGAAGGAATCCGGCGCGGGCCTTGGAAGGCAGCGGCAGAGCCGTGGCCGGCCTGACCATCTCCTCACGGATCAGCCCGTTCGGGATGCTCACGATGCTTGACCGAGGGACGGCGTAGTTGACGACGAGGTGGCCTCGCATGTGGGAGGAGATAGCCCCGACGCGCGCACCTCGGAGTGTCGCCGCTCGCAGGGCGTCCCGCTCCCAGCGGACGCGGGAGACATCCTTGGGCCGCGTCAGCGCGGTCGTGGAGCGGGGCACGAGCAGCAGATCCGTGGTCGGCGACGTGTAGGGCGCGAGCCCGAGGAACGGGATGTCGAGGCCGACGAGGAGGCACCGGCTCGCTCGCGCGGCGATGCGTATGGCCGCCTCGCCCGCCAGGTCGCACAGCTGAACCGAGCCGCGGACCGAGTCCGGTGGCGCGTTGACCTTCGGGATCGTGATGACCTCGGCCGCGGCCTGCCGCAGCATCTGCCGCACCTCGCGGGCCCACCGCTGATTGTGCGCTCCCGCGGTCTCGGGCACGTGCGGGGTGATCACTGAGAGGCGGCCTGTCGGCAGGAGCCGGGCCAGTGCCGTGAGGAAGGCGCGGTTGCTGAAGCCGGTGCCCGACTCCGCGCCGTAGAAGCCCTCATGGAGAGCGACGACGACCCTGGGCTGACGAGCGGCCTCCGGCACAGCCGTGAGTGAGGGTGGGGAAGTCACATGGTCGATGCGCACTGTGTGGTGCCTCCTTGGAGGACGGGTTTCTGCAGGCGTGGACATCAGGCGCCGGCGGACGAGGAGCACGGCCTGTGGGTGAGTCGGCACCAGGCACGAGAGCCGCTGGTGCCAGTCGTCAGCGACCAGGCATCGGCCAAGGCATCGACGATGACCAGTCCCCGTCCTGATTCGGCCTGCTCGTCGGGAGCGGTAGGAGAAGCGGGTGCCGGGCGGGAACAGCCGCCGTCGGTGACGGTGATCTCGATCTCCAGGCCACCGCTGGCCAGACTCCTGCGGTCGACGCACAGAACCAACGGAGGACCGCCCGAGACGAAGGCGTTCGTCGCGAGCTCCGACCCGATCAGGCGGGCATCAGCAAGTACGTCCGTCTCACTGCCACGCAGCGCCAGCGTCACGGCGCCCCGGGCGACCTCGGCCGCTTCCGGTCCGTACGGCAGATCCGTGATCAGGGTGGTCGTGCCGTCGCCAGCGACGAGCCCGCGTCCGGGGGCGGAGGTTGGTCGTCCGGCGTCACGGTCCAGCACATCGCCCGGTCGGCCTGGGGAGGTGCTCGTGTGCTGTCTCAAGGCCCACCTCTTTCTCCGTCGGCTCGGAAGACGGGCGCCTCCGCCGGGATCCAAGAACACAGGAGGGGGACGGTCAGGCAGGACCCGATCAGTGGGTCAACTCGGTCAACTTCCATGCGGCGGTGGTGAATCATCCGTCCAGGGGCATCACCATGGGGCTCGCGAAGTGATGGACGAACCACTGGAGCGAAGGGTGGTCGCACGTGGCACCGCAGACAGGCGAGCCCAACGCCGTACTGGCGGAGTGCCTCGACGAACTCGGGTGGAGCCCGAAGGCGCTCGCTCGCAAGCTCAACCGGGTCTTCGGCGCGGGGACGGTGGCCGAGTCGGCGCCGTACCACTGGCGGGACGCCGGCTCCCTGCCGCGCTCGCCGTTGCCGATGATGGCGGCCTACGTGCTCTCCCAGGAGCTGGGTAGGAATGTCTCGGTGGCCGAACTGTGGCAGGGCCGTGTGGGCGACTCGTCAGCGCTGGTTCCCGCGGACACGGATCTCGCGCGGCCTTGGACCGCGCAGGGCATGGAGGCGATCGTGGAGGACTGGGTGATGGGAGGGCTTGTCGACCGTCGCCGGTTCCTCGCGATCTCGGGCGCGGGACTCCTCGCGATCGTCGCCCAGTACCTCGACGGCACCGCGGGACGCGGCCAGTACACGCCTCGAATGACGTCGTCGCTCGGCACCGATCCGCTCGTGGACCAGGTCGAGCAGCATCTCCCCATGCTCCAGTTGCTCGATGACGAGCACGGAGGGGCACGTCATCTGCCTTACGTCGGAGCACAGTTCCGGGCTGTCGGGCTGCTGATCCGCGAAGGCGGCCACCCTCCGGCTGTCGCGAGCCGTCTGATCCGCGCGCTCGCGGAGATCGGCCAGCTGGCCGGCTGGATGGCCTTCGACGCGGCCGACCACGGACTGGCGCAGCGCTACTTCGTCACGGCGCTCCGGGCCGCCCATCAGGTCAACGACCTTCCCCTGTGCGCCCACATCCTGGGCGACCTCTCCTTCCAGGCGGCGAGTCGAGGACACCCCGCGGACGCCATCGCCCTCGGAGAGGCCGCCCGCCGTGCGAGCGACGCCGCCCCGCTGGCCGTCCGGGCGTCCGTCCTGTCCCGGCTCGCCTACGCGTACGCCGCCGCCGGCCGTGACAACGACTTCGCCCACACTCGTGGCGCTGCCCGCGAACTGATCGCAAGCCGGGACGGCCGCCAAGAAGAGCCCCGCTGGATGTACTTCCTCACCGACAACCACCTGGACTGCCAGGCTGGTTACGGCCTCATCCAGATGGGTCGTGCACAGCAGAAGGCGGAGAGCGGAAAGAAGAGCCGTCGCTTCCTCGCCCAGGGGACCGAGATGCTCAGGTCCGGGGCGTACGACGTGCCGCGCGGCGACCCAAGCCAGCGCCGAGCCATGTTCGAGGGAGCCTGGCTGGCCCTGGGACACAGCGCGCACGGAGACCTGGAGGCAGCCTGCGAGATCGGCCAGATCGCCGCTGACCGCCTTGATGTCGTCCGCTCGCCTCGCAGCGCGGCGCTGCTCCACCAACTTGCCGCCGACCTCCGTCGCCGACAGCGCAACCCTCACGTGCGCGACTTCCTGCCAGCCCTGGACGATGCCCTCGCCCAACACGCCCCACCGACGCAACCCGGCCGTTAGGGTCAGGTTCATGACCGCAGGGGAGCGCGTTGTCGTTGTCGGGGCTGGGGTGGCTGGACTCACCACGGCCGTCGTTCTCGCCGAGGCCGGAGCTTCGGTGCACGTGATCGCCGAGCAGGTGCCGGGGGTCACGTCGCTGGCGGCCGGGGCGATGTGGGGGCCTTACCTAGTCGAGCCGAAGGACAAGGTCGACCAGTGGGGACAACGGTCCCTGGAGATCTTCCGGGAGCTGGCCCAGGACCCGGCGACGGGCGTCCGGCTCACCAGTGGCATCGAGGCATCCCGCACGGCCGAAGCCGCGCCAGACTGGGCCACCACTTTGCCTGGTTTCCGACCGTGCGAGCGGGCCGAACTCCCGGCCGGGTTCACGGCGGGCTACAGGTTCACCGTGCCGCTGATCGACATGCCCACCTACCTCGACTACCTCCTGCGCCGACTCCGCGACGCCGGCGGTGTGGTCGAGCAGCGACGGCTGGCTTCGCTCTCGGACGCCGGTCCGGCTTCGGCGATCGTCAACTGCGCGGGCCTCGGGGCGCGCGACCTGGTTCCGGACCCCGACCTCCGGCCCATCCGCGGTCAGCACGTCGTCGTCACCAACCCCGGGCTGACCGAGTTCTTCTCCGAGGACACCGGCCTCTCGCCCGATCTGCTGTGCTTCTACCCTCACGGCGACACCGTCGTCCTGGGCGGCACAGCGATCGAGGGCGAGGGCGATCTGGCCCCCGACGACAAGGCGGCGGCCGGCATCCTCGCCCGCTGCGCCGAGGTCGAGCCCCGACTCGCCCAGGCCCGTGTCCTGGAGCACCGGATCGGCGCTCGACCGACCCGCGCCACGGTCCGGGTGGAGGAAGAGACGCGGGTAGACGGCACCGTGGTCGTGCACAACTACGGGCACGGAGGCGCCGGCGTCACGCTGTCGTGGGGGTGCGCCGAGGAGGCTCGGGCGTTGCTCTCCGTCAAGTGATCTGCACGTGGAAGAACAGACGTTGCGACGTCCGCAGCGCGGGATCGCTTAGGGAGTCCCGGCACGCTTGTAGCCGACCCACAACCGGCCGCCGGTCTGCCCGAGCACCTCGTCCACGACGGCCACGAGGGTCTCTACTGTCCCGTCCAGTGCCTCCTGTAGGCCGTGGTGGAGGCGTGTGCTGAGCCCTGGCGCGGTTGTCTCAAGACGGCGTGCCAGCCACTTCCCACCGCCACCCCACGAACCGCCAACGGCCAGTGCCAGCTCACTGGCGCGTCGGACCAGTTCGGTCGCGATGAACAGACGCTCGCTCTGGTCGTCGCTTCCCGCGAGGTCGTCCAGAAGGTCGGTGATCGCGTAGCGGCGGTCGTCGATCTCTTCCGCCGACACCGGGGGTGGTCCGGCGGCCGTCAGCTTCCGGGCTTCTGCGGCGAGGCGGGCTCCGAGTCCGTCGGTGTCGAAGAGCAGCAGCCCGTCGGCACACATCCACAGCAGCGGTGACCGGCGCTTGCGCAGCTCCCGTTCGACGTAGGCGTGCCACGTCGCCTCGGTGTGCACGAACATCTCCACCGGCCAGCCGGCGTACTGGAGGCTTGCCCGGTACGGAGCTGGGGCCCCGTGGAGCAGGACCACGATGTCGAGGTCCGACCTGGCCGTTCGGCGGCCCGTCACGACGCTGCCGCCCAGGAACGCGGCGCGCGCTTCGGGGTGCTGTTCATCTACGACGGCGCGTGCGGCCTCGATCGCATCCATGCGGCAACTATCAGCACTGCCCCCACCGGGCGCACGCCGTTTTCCGCAGCTGGACAGCGAGGTCTCGTGCTCTGCGTCTTTAGTTCGCCGGGGGCAGACAGCAAAGATCCACGAATAGCTGGCCAACGCCGCAGCGGCATGTGAACCTAGACGACCTTCTCGTAAAACACCAGGTCAAAGAGGTGATTGCCCATGACTGCGGCGTCCCCGGGTCCCGGATTCTCCACCAGCGTCGAGGCCCTGCGGCTGCGTGAGTGGCTGCTCGGTCCGGGCCAGGCCACACTCGTGATGGATCAGTTCCCCGCCGACGACTTCCACCTGGTCGTCGACGACCGCGCGGACGTACACGTCAACTCGAAGGATGGATCCTTCTATCTCGGATGGTTTCCGTCCGGCCGCCCTGGTACCGACGGCGAGGGGTGGAAGATCGCCGTCACCGGTACGGCCAAGGTGCGCGGCTACCAGATGTCCTTCGACACCGAGACGCCAGCCGATGTCGTCGCTGCGGCAGTCGCGTGCGTGCTGGAGACCTCCCGGCGGGTGTGACAGTGATGCTCGAGTCGGCGCCCTGGGGAACCTGTCTCCGCCTGGTGAGGGCGAGAAGGGGTAGCCCGGCCATCTGCCACTCGAGGCCGCCGCGAAGCCGGCCCGGCACCCCCATCCAGCTTTACGCAACGCTGGCGGCATCAAGCCCCCCAGCCCCAGCCCCTTGGAGGCGCACCTGCATCCCGATTTCCCGGTCGATCCACCCGCTCCGGCCTGCGTCCCGTCCGCGTACTGGGTCGGTCCCCGGCATCTGGCCGGTGACGACGGACGCCTGTACTATGCCGTCGCTGACACGCTCGCCGGCCTGGGCTGGGCGAGCCTGACGATTGTCCGCGGGCGCCAGGATCCGGATGAGGCGCCGGAGGACCGTCAGGTCCTGCGCAGTACGGTCCTGCACATCAGCCCCGACTCCCTGCGGTGGGCGCAGTGGGTCCTGCCGGACGAGCCGTTCCACCTGGGGAACCTGCCGATCGCCTGGCAAGTGTCCGCTCGTACGGACCGGCGCAGTCCGCTCGCCCAGTGGTCGGCCTACTTCACCCCCGATGTCCCGGGGGAGGTCCTCGCCGGCTTCCTGGCTGCGCTCGACGCCCGCGATCAGCCCGGCCTGCCGTGCGGTGGCCCTGAGCTGGTCCTTGACGCGGTAACGGCGCACGGTTGGCTGCGTGATGTCGACCAGCCGGGGTCGGGCGCGGTGGATCCGACGTTCGCCTCGCACGTCCGCCTCGGTGAAGTGCCGCCCCTCATCCAGGATGGCGACCCACTGGCGCTGGTGGCTGAGGCGGACGAGGCGGCCCTGGCCGGGTGGCAGGCGTGGGCCGAGCCGGTGCTCGGCGCGGGCTACCTGTGGGCGGCTTCCTTCAGCGCCAGCGTGCCGCACGACCTCGTCGCCGCTTTCGCCGACTCCCTCAGCTCCAGCGCACCGGTGCTGCGCCGGGTGCTGCCGGAGAGCACACGCGACCGGCTCCTGCGCGCTCCGGCCTGCTGAGGGCCCGTCCAACGCACACGAAACCGGGCCTCCCCTCGGGGAGGCCCGGCTTCGTGTACCCGCCAAGTGGGCCGCCGTGGGTGTGCGGCCTGTTACTTCTCTTCGTACAGGGCGCGGAATTCGAGCGTGTCTTCCGCGGTGACGATCTCGGCCAGGCGTTCGAACTCCGCGTAGTCCTCGTCGGTCATGATGGCGACGGCGTCGCTGACCACGGATCCCTTGGGGAGCTTGGCGAAGTACTTCATGAGCAGGTCGACGAAGGCGTCCTTCATTTCGTCGAGTTCACGCTGCCATTCGTCTTCGAGCTGTATCTGCGCAATCGCGGCGGCCTTTTCCTCCGGGGTGAAGGTGATCAGCAGGTCACGCTCGGCACGGGTGAACGGGCGTCCGTCGCGGTGGTAGGGACGTGTCTTGTCCGGGTGGTTGAGGTCCAACGTGGTGATGAGGAGGACGACTTCGGGGCGAACGGAGGAGGGCATGGGTGCTTCCTTGTGTGGTGTCGTGAGATCGGTTTGTGCTGGCGAGAAGCAGGGTGCTCGCGAATGGGTGGCTGCTGAGCGTGCGCCGGCGGCGGGGGTGCCGCGCGCTTGACTGCGGTGGGGACGAGGGTGCCAAGGGCATGTTGGGGGGCTTCTGGGCACCAATGGTCCGGAGGATCGCCGGTTTGGCCAACCGCCGATCGTCGGCTATGTTTCGCCCGTTTTTCGCTGGTCAGCGCCGTCGGTTGGGGTCGTTCACGGCGCTGGTGGCCGGTCGCGTGACGGGCGCGAGGGGTGCGGTGCGCCGAGTGCCCATCGTGGCCGTTGCGTCGGGGCTTGTGGGTAGGGCCAGCAGGTGGGCACTGCGGCGCAGGCGCCACACGAGGACATCGCTGATGGAGTCGGCGGTGTCGAGCTCACGTCGTCGGGCGGCGTCGGCCAGCAGAACGGCCGGGTCGTGGCCGGCCTTCCGGACGTCGTCGAGGGTGGCGGCCAAGGCGGCCCAGCCGGCCTCGGCGCGGATCCGCTCGGCCAGCTCCGGCAGCACTTGCTGGAGCAGGGCGGCGTGCCGTTGCCGAACACGCGGCGCCAGACGCTGGCCTCGCTGCCGCAGGACAGCCATCGGCTGGGCTGCTGCGTTTTCGTAGGCTGCCCGAAGGTGTTCGGCTGCCTGCTGAGCTGCGGCGGCCTGCTGCGCGTGCTCCTTCTTCGCGTGCCAGTTCGCCGCGGCGATGGCGAGGAAGAAGGCCATGTCGATGAGCATGGCGGTGGTGGCGCCGTCTTCCCCGCGGCCGAGGGCGGTCCCGCTGTGGATGAGGTCGCGGGCGGCCTGGCGCAGGGCGCGGTCGTGCCCGCGTACGGCCCTGATGTGGGAGCGGCTGGCCCGCTCGAATGCGAAGGCCGCCTCGCGCAGCTCCTTGCGGGTGTGGGCGGCGGAGGTCTTGGCCAGCGCGTCCAGGATTTCCCCCGCCGCAGCGAGCTGCGCCGCTGCCGTGCCATCGTCGCCCTGGTCGATGATCAGCAGGGCCTGCCAGGTGGCGGCGCTGGCCCGACGCCGCGCGAACGCCGGACCTGTCACGTCCGGCAGGGCCGGCTGCTCCCGCCCAGAGCCGTCCGCCGAAGTGGCCTCTGCGGTAAGCGACCAGCGTTCGCGGATGCGGGGCAGGGACAGATCGGGGGCGAGCGTGGAGCCCGCGTAGAACACCGGCTCCTTCTCACCGTTGCGGTCATCGGGCAGCGCGACCTTGTAGCCGAGCAGGTCACCTGAGGGCGCGACGCGCTTGCGGATCAGCAGACCGGCGGAGGCGAGCCGGTCGAAGAATTCCTCCTCGCTCGTCGCGCCGGCCACCGCGCGCCGTACGGTCTCCCGCAGCTCCTCGCGCGCGGGGCGCTCCCTGCCGGTGCGTTCGGCCTTGTGCCGCTCGGCGCTGGTGGCCCGCTTGGCGGCGGTGCCGTCCCCGGGCGCGACCTGGTGCAGGCCGAGTTCCTTTTCGATCAGCCGGCACTCGGCCTGGGCGCGTTTACCGGATCGGTGGTGGTTGGGGCGGCGACCGTCCTCGCGGACGAGGGTGGCGATGATGTGGATGTGGTCGTCGGCATGGCGGACGGCTGCCCAGCGGCAGCCGGCGCCATCGCCGGGGTCGATGCCGGTGGCGGCGACCATGCGGCGGGCGATGTCGCCCCACTGCTCGTCGGACAGGATCGGGTCGTCGGGCGCGGTGCGCACCGAGCAGTGCCAGACGTGCTTGCCGGGACGCTGGCCCGCGTCGAGCAGGGACAGGGGCTGGTCGAGGAGGTGCTGGAGGTCCTTCTTCGTGACCGAGGGGTCGCGGCCGGGGTCGGGCGCCATGCCGTCGAAGGAGGCGACCAGGTGCGGGTCGATGTGCTCCTCGTGGGTGCCCTTGCCGTACAGGTAGTGCAGGAGCCCGAGGGTGTTGCTGCCCTGCTGATGGATCCGGGGGATCAAGCCGCCTCGCCCTCCTGCCCGTTGGCAACCCTGTCGGCTGCCCGCTGGACCGCCTGCGCGGCACGCTGCAGGTCGGCGAGGGCAGCGGCGAAGTGCGGTGCGTCGGCACCCGAGTTGAGAGCCTTGGCGATCTGGTTGACGTTGCCGCCCGCCCAGCCGAGCTGACGGCGCACACCGAACAGGGCAGTCAGGATGTCCCGCTCGGTGGCGATGGCCGCTGCGGTGCGGGACTGGTCGCGGGCAGCGGCCAGGGCGGAGTGGGCCATGAACCCGGCCACGCTCATGCCGACGTGGTCGGCACCGGACTGGATGACGGCGAGTTCTAGCTCGTTGAGGCGGACGCTGTAAGCGGGGCGCTGCTTCTTGTCGCGCGGACGCGACTTCCCCTTCCTGGCCTTGCCCTTGCGGCTGGCCTTACCTGGCTGCGGTCCGCCCCCGGTCGCAGCCTTCCCGTCCGGTGCCCCCTGGTGCCGGACGGGCCCCGCCACCCCTGGGGCGGGGTCGGGTTCGGGCGCTCCCCCTACGGGGGAGTGTCCGGACCTCCAACTTGCTGTGCTCGGGGCGGGGGTGGTCGGCAGGGATTCCTCATGGGGCATGGGGTCTTCGTGGTGCGGGGTGTGCATGGGGCCCTTCGGGTCGGGGTCTGGTTGGGAGCGCTGGTGCTGCGGGGATCAGCGGGGTGGATCGCCGGCTGCGGTTTTGAGCTGGGTTTTGAACTCGCGGACGATTCGTCCGACGTCGTCGCTGGAGACGGTGTAGCCGGCGGCGCGCAGAGCGTCCTCGACCCGGTCGCGTCCGACGCTGCTGGTCTCCTCGTAGATGCGGCGGGTGTGCTTGAGGATGACCTCGTCGGAGGCACGGGATCTCCCCGCGTCGCGTTTCTTCCGGGCAGCCGCCTTCCGCTCGCGCCTGCCCGACACGCTGCCCGAGCTGCTGCCCGTCGGCGCCGGGTCTTCTTCGGCTTCTGCCCGTGCGGGCAGCCCGGGCCCCGAGTGGGAGGGCTGCGGGCGGGCAGCAGGAGGCACCTCGTCGTCACCCGGGTCTGATGGGTGTGGGCGGGCAGCGTCCTCTGCCTGCGGCTGCGGTTCCCGGCGTGCGGAGCGCGGGCGGCTGTGCCCGGATTCAGGTGCGGGAGACGAGGCCGGGATGTGCCAGCGCGGAGGCAGCGTGATGGAGGCGAGGCTGATCGCCTGCTTGCGGGTGGCGAGCTTGCGCAGCAGCAGCTCGTCCTGGAGCGGATCGCCGTCGACGCCGGCCCGCTCCAGGGCCACGTGCAGGCGTTCCGTCAGGCGTCGTTGCCGCCGCTTGCCGCGCTGTCGGTCGGTCATCGACTCGGCGCGCAGGATGAGGGCGACGGCTTCGCTCAGCGCGCGGTCGCGGATGAGGCGGGCGGCGTCGGCGTCCTGGTCGGCGATGCCGAGCCGTGCCAGCAGGCGTTCGCGGGCCTGGCGGACGAGGACGGCGGCCAGGCCGCGTGAGGCGGCGTCGGGGGCGCGGTGGCGCAGCTCGATGCCCATGGCCAGGTGCCACAGCATCGCGGCCATGACGGGGCCGACGAAGGCTCGCACGGTGCCGCCGACCAGCCCGGACTCGGCGTAGGCGGGCAGAACCTGGACGGTGGTGATGACCCAGGTGAGGGTGCCGGGCAGGCCGGGGGCCTGCTTCGGGCCGTTGAGGTTCTGCCGGGCCATCAGGGCGGTGGCGAACAGGGCCAGCTCGGCGGCGGAGAACATCGCGACGCGCTCGGCGGTGCCGCCCATGTCGAGGTAGTCGGCGGCGAACCGCCAGCTGGTGTCCGCGCTGTAAGCGGTACAGCCGAGCGCGGCCACCGCCGCGACCGGCACTGCGGCGGTCCCACGCCAGCGGGTGGTGTGATGCGGCCGACGGCGCTGCTGGCGGATCAGCCATCCGGCGAGCAGGCCGAGCAGCACGGGCGGGATGAGGAACGCCACGGTCATCACCGGGGAGGTGGCCCAGTCAGGGAGGAGCGGCGTGCCGCTGATCCGTATGGCGAGGGGGACGGGGCTGAGAGGAGGCAGGAGGGGGCTCCAAGGCGTCGAGGATTGAGGGCGAAGGGCGAAGGGCGAAGGGCGAAGGGCGAAGGGCGAAGGGCGAAGGGCGAATCGACGGAGCGCTGAGCGACCGCCTACGCGAGTGGCTGGCGCGGGCAGGGCTGGTGTGAGCACACGTGATGCGGCGGGGGCGGCCAGGAGTGGGCGCTGAGGCGGCCAGTCAGGCGGCGGGCGCTGTGCGGCGTCGTCGGTCGGGGCCGTCGAGGATGACGCGCTCCGTCATCTCGGCGAGGCGGGAGGCGACGCGGTCACCGAGGGTGACGCGCAGTTGCTCCATCGGAAGGTTGGTGGTGATGAGGGTTGGGAGCATGTGCTCGTACCGGTGGTTGATGAGCCGGTAGGTCAGCTCCTCGGTCCATTCGCTGGTCTTGGCCGCGCCGAGGTCGTCCAGGAACAGCAGCGGGCAGCGCGCCAGGGTCTGCAGGTCACGTTCGGCGTCGTGGCCGGCGCGGGGGCGCAGGCGCGCGTGGAAGTCGGCGGTGGTGGTCGCTTCCCAGCGCAGACGGACCCCTCGGGCGAGCAGGGTGCGGATGGCGCCGTACGCCTGGTACGTCTTGCCCGTGCCCGTTGGGCCGGCGATCAGCAGCGACGGGCCCTCAGCGATGCCCGGCCCACCGGGGCCGGGGCGTCCGGCGCGGGCGACACCGTCGGCCCAGGCGGTGACCTTCGGGTGGTCGGCCAGGGCTCGGCGGTAGCGGGCGGGGATCCTGGCGTCGGCGAGTTCCAGCGCGGTGACGGGCTCGGCGTGTCCTTCCTCGACGGCGGCGGTGGCGAGGTCGATGCCTCGACTGGCAAGGATGCCGTTGAGCCGGTCGGCGAGCGGGCCGACCCGGTGGGGCTCGCGGGTGAGGGTGGCGGTCAGAGGTCACCTCCGTAGGCGGCTTCGACATCGGCGGGGTTTGTCCACGCCCTGTGGACAACCGGCGCGGCGGGGGCCGCGTTCATGGCCTCGTGTACGAGGCTCGGCAGAGTGCTGGGGTGCAGGCCCTTGGCGCGGTGCCGTTCCAGGCCGGCCCGGATGTGGGCGGGGGCGATGCCCTCGACGAGCAGCTTGCGCACCTCGCGAGCGAGATGGCCCAGGACGTCCTTGGGCGGACGGTGTGTGCAAGCGGCGGTGTACTCGGCGATGAGCTCGTTGGCCGAGACGGCGTGGGGTGCGGGGGCGCTCGCGCCCCCCGAAGGGGTATTTCCTAGATCCATGATCCTAGGTCCTAGATCCGGACGCTGAGGGGTCACCGCTCCCTCACTGAGCCCTCCACGCCGCCTCACGGAGCGCTCACTGAAATCGCCCTGACCTGCTGTTTCGTTATCGGTGACCGGATTCACCGCAGGCTCGCGTATTCGCCCGGAGCCCTCACGGAGGGCTCCGTGAGGCTGCGGTGCGGGCTCCGTGATGCCGACTCCCGCAGTCGGCGCTTCGACGCCGGGAGCGGTGCGAGCTGGCGTGTCGTGGTGCGGGCAGGCGGGAAGGCGGCTCGCGCTGGGGCGATTGATCTTCTGATGCTGTCGCCAGGTGACGATGTGCAGGTAGCGCTTGTCGCCCGGGCCCTTGTAGCGGCATATCAGCCCGGCGTCGGCGAGCTGGGCGAGGTCCTGCTCGACAGCGCCAGGCGTGTGTTCCGGGCGCAGTACCCACAGCTGCCCGGCGATGATCGCGGCGTGGTCGCGGTGCCGGCCCTGGTCGTCAGCCTGGGTGAGCAGGCCGAAGAAGGTGCGCTCGGCGGTCAGGGAGACGGCGGCCAGGGACTCGGAGACGAAGGCTTCCGGCTTGATAGTGCGGATTCGTGCCAAGAGGGGCGGTCCTCACTCGGTGGCCGGTGGGCTGGATGCCCACGGTTCACCGTCGGTCGGGGGCGGGTCGGGCGTGAAGGGGCTTGGGATGTCTGGCCGTTGACGCGGGAGCGTTGATGGCCGCTCGCGCTTTCCGGGGTGTCGTCAACATAGCCACACCCAGGTCGCGCAAGTCCAGCCCTATCCGGCGCAATCTCTCACGGCAGAAATGCCGCCGGAAATCGAGTCGGAGAGGGCGGTGCGAAAACCGTAGGGCACGATCGGCGGTTGACCAAATAGTTGCCCCACGTCCCGAGCCAGAAGGATCACATCGGGAAGCCGTTGACGTCCTGCGAGTGACGAAGCTACAACACAACACCCCACGTCAGAGAGGGTCTCTGGGTGTCGGGTCCCGTTCGGGGATCTGGCCTTGCGCAGTACCCCGACCGCCTCGCTCATCGATTGAGCGCGGCGCAACATAGCCGACGATCGGCGGTTATCCAAACCGCCGAATGCGCGCTACAACTGGAGCTATGGCAGCACGATCTCTGGAAATAGGACCCACAGGATTGGCGGTGGCCCGCACCATCGAAAACCTCCGCATCGAACGCGGCCTTGGGCAGCGCCAACTCGCGGCGCGCTGTACCGCCTTCGGCCGCCCTATGTCCAACACGATGCTGTCCCGCATCGAACTCGCCAAGCGGCGATGCGATATCGACGACCTCGTCGCCATCGCCGCAGCCCTGCAGGTGTCACCCGCCGCCCTCCTCCAGGGGTCGGGCGCCGCCTGAGCCGCCCACGCAGCCCTCCCCGACTTCCCGACCAGGAGCCGCCCCCCTTGCACCGATCCACGCCCGCGCTCGTACCCCACAGACCGTCCGACGCCCCTCCGCCCCGCCTCTACCGCCCCGAGGAGATCGCCGACACCCTCGGATGCTCGGCCTGGTGGGTCAAGGACCGCGCGCGACGGCGCCTGATACCGCACACCCGGGTCGGCCGCGCCTACCGCTTCACCGCCGAGCATCTCGCAGAGATCATCCGCCTCTACGAGCAGCGGCCGGCCCAGCCCACGCAGGCAGTCGCACGGGCGACCGAGCCGCTCTCCGAGCCCGGTACGCAGACCGGCGCCGCGCAACCTCGCCGCCCTGTCGTTGCGCCGGCGACCCGCCTGCGGGCCCGCCCGCCGCGTCGACAGCAGCAGTACGGCACTGTCGCGTGACCCGATCGAATCTGCCGTAGCCGAGGACAAGGAAGAGGGGGACAGCGGAACTTGGGTTTCGCGGAGAAGCGCGGAAACTACTGGCGCGGCCGGTACAAAGTCGCGCCCGGCAAGCACAACACGGTCGTCGACGAGACCGGCAAGGCGATCAGGTTCGTCACCAAGGGCGAGGCCCAACGGGCAGCGGCTGAGGCCGAGAACAAGTACCGTCGCGGCGACTGGCGCGACCCGGCCCTCGGCCAGGAGACCTTCGGCGAGTACGCGAACCGCTGGTACGAGGCCCAGGACCTGGCGGCCTCGACCATGCAGAACTACAAGCGCCACATCGAGGAGCACCTCCTCCCTGAGTTCGAGGTCAAGGCGCTCGCCGGCATCCTGCGCACGGACGTCGATCTGTGGGAGAAGAAGGAGAAGGCCCTCTATGCCGCCTCCAGCGTCAAGACCTGGCGCTCGACGCTCCACCTGATCTTCGAGGACGCGATCGACGAGGGCCTGATCACGTCCAACCCGGCTGCTCGCCGGCGCGGACGGGGTAAGCGCGCCGGCCGCTCCCGAGACCGTGGTCCGGAGAAGGTGGTCACCGACGCGCTCGGCATCCTGCTGACCGCCGAGCGCGCCGCCCTGCTCTCCGGTCGCGACGACGAGTTCGTCGCCGTGGTCCTCAAGGGGTACACCGGCATGCGCTGGGGCGAGATCGTCGGCCTGGAGACCGCGTTCGTCCGCCCTGGAGCCGTCCGCGTCGAGTGGCAGCTGTACGAGCTCGACACAGGGGAGCTGGTGCGCTGCCCACCGAAGGACGACAGCTACCGCACCATCGACTCGATGGACTGGCTGTCCGCGCTGGTCGCCAACCACATCGCCCGCACGAAGCCCAAGCCGTGCCCCTGCCACGGCAAGACCTACGTCTTCCGAGGACAGGGCGCGGCCCGTACCGGTGGTTACCAGGGCGCGAAGCTCGTGGACGTCGCCCGTCGTGCCGGCGTTTCGACCGGCACGGTGTCCAACGTGCTTAACCACCCGGAACGGGTCACCGAGGCCACGCGAGAGAAGGTCGAGCAGGCCGTCGCGGACCTGGGGTTCGTGCGGGGCGGGGTCGTGGCGGAGCATGCCGCCCACTGGCGCAGGAACGGTTTCGCGACCTGGCTGTTCACGCCGGCGGTCTCCGGCTGGTACCCGAAGAAGGCGCCACAGGAGCCACGGCCGGTGCCCTTGCTCGGCGAGCCGTGGCCCGGTGTCCCGGCACGGGGGCGGGGTGCCAGCGATCGGGCCGACGCCTGCTGGCTCCCGATAGCCAAGGGGCTTACGCCCCACGGCCTTCGCCACACCCACCGGACGATGATGGAGGACCTGGGAGCCGAGAAGGTGCTCATGGACGAACGCATGGGCCACATCGACGGCTCGGTCTCGGCGCGCTACGCACATGTCACCCCAGGCATGCGCAAGCGCCTCATGCTCGGGCTGACCGAGCGATGGGAGACGGCGCTCGACGTCCGTCTGGCACTGTGCTCGACGTCGCCAGTGGGCGTGCTTAACGATCTGCTGCGCGCCCGCGCGGTCGCCGTACGGTAGCTCCATGGTGCCCTGCAACACTGCTTTGGAAGGCCCTGTCCGTTCGCTTTAGGTGCGTTGGCGGGTGTCCGCCAACGCCTCCCACTCGTCAGCGCAGTGTGGCGACCGAGGGAGCCATCTCGACAGGGTCGTCTGGTCCGGCCACGGTCCACACCTCGTCGGACAGGGTGATGCTGGGAGCGTCGCCGTGGTGGGGACGCCGACGGGTGACTCTTCGGCTGACCCATTCACCATTGCGCGGCACTGGCAGACCGAGGGTACGGGCGATCTCAACCTGCTGGCCGGTGCCTCCGAGCAGGAGAATTCCTTCTCTGCGCAGCCTCTCCCGGGCGGTTCGGACCAGCTTCGGGCTGTCTGCGGTCAAGGAGACGGTGGAAACGGTGGTTCGGTTGAGTATCCGGCCCTGCACGAGCCTGAAAAGGTTGTTCGCCCGGGCCTGGCCACCGCGCTCGCTCACGTCGGCGGTGAAGATCTGCGCGCGAAGCGACGCTGGAAGGTGGAGCAGGGTGTTCTCCGGCAGGTGTGCGTCGTGAAACAGCCAAACGACGGCTTGCCGGCCTGCGGCCGATAGCGTGCGCTTGAAGTCGCGGTTGGCTGCCTTGCTGAGGTGGCCGGGTTCGATGCGGATTAGTCCGAGACTCCAGTTGGAGCGCTGGTCGTTGGCTGACACGAGCAGGCACACCCTGCCGACCTCGCCGGGTGTGATCGTCCATGTCGAGCCCGTGGTGAATTTCAACGCCACATCCTGGCGTCCGATCAGGAGATCGGTCTCCCGGCCAGGCTGCAGTCTCCAGGCTGCCATGAGCTCGTGGGTGACCTTGGCGCCGAGGTAGGTCTTCTCTGCCTTGCCGAGCGTGGCCAGGTCGAACCGTCCCGTCCGCCGTCCGTCGAGCACGCTGTCGAGTGCGTTGCGCAGGGCGGCCGCTGTCGTAGCCTCGAAGTCCGGCATGTCACGCAGGGCATCGGTGACTATCGTGACGTCGGAGGGCTCATACCTGTATCCAGTTCCGGCGTCAGTGGCGGAAGAAGGAGCGTCGGCCTCGGCTGTGATGTCGGCGCGCACTAGGGGAACCGGTGCGGCGCTTGCCTCCGGAGAGAGTCGGGTTACGGTGGTTGGCTCGTCCTGTGCGGAGCCGACCCGCGCAGTCGGGGTTGGGCGCTCGGCGGCGCGCAACCGCTCACGCAGGGCTTGTAGTTCCTTCTCCCTACGCTCCAGACGGCGCTCCATCCGTTCCACCTTGTGGCGTAGCACGCGGTTCTCCCGCAGCAGGTCAACGAGTTCCGGATCCTGCCTTCCGGACGCCGGCTTCTGCGATGTTTGGGGACTGTCGCCTGCCAGCACTGCGCGTGCGTCCAACAAGTGCTGCCTGACCTCGTCGGCCATGGCTTCCTTACGCTCTGGCGGAGCGAGCACCGCAATGATCGAGTAGATCAGTGAGGCGTTGTTCTGGAGCCCTCTACCCCGGAGCCGATCCGAGAGCACTTGATACGAGGGAGGGCGCGGGCCTTCGCGGTGCTCGGTCAGCAGGAGTTGCTGGAGTCCCTTCAGGTGGAGGCCGCTGCTATCGACCAAGTCCCGCAGCAGCCCGACTATCTCCCGCATGGGCGTGCTGAGATCCGGTTCCGGCTCTGACCACTGACCGCCCCTCTTCCGGCGTTTCATCCCCCGCCCCCGGCTCCTTGGATCTTCTTGAAGGAGCATTCAATCTATCTGATCGGAAGATCGAACTTCCGCGCCTCCATGGACGTCCGACACCGTGGTCACTCCAACCAGGAATCACCACGTGAGAAGGAATGTCGATGCGTCAGCGCACGGCCGATCTCTGCGCCCTCGCCATCATCGTTGCCGCACCTGCAGGTCTGATCGCCTTGAACCTTTCCTCCGATCAGGTCATCGCGAGTACCTCCGCAACGGCCGTCCTCTACTCTGCCTGGCGCCAGGGCGGAGGAACGCCGCCGTCGCCGGATCCTCGGGGAGGGCGTGGGGCTGGCTCTGACCCCGCCTCCGGCTCCGGAGCGGCGCAGGGGTCGGGAGCCGGCCCGGGCCACGGAGGCTCTCCGGATGAGGAGTAAGCCACCGCACCTAGCTCTCGTGCCTGGGCATTCATCGCTGGCGGCTGCGCAAGGTGCCTGCGCGCTCGCCAGTTCATGGCAGTAGTCGCGTTTGTTGTCGGTCCGATGACCACGTTCTTGCAATCATGCTCACGGTGGCTGGCTGGCTCGCTGGACAGCAGGTCATCGGGCTTCGTCCATGGACCGTCGTCTGCTGGCACAACCCTCACAAACACGAGATCTGCTCGCCTGGCAAACCAAAACGGGTCGACGCCTCCCGGAGGTTCGCGCTGGGTCGAATCGCTACGTCGCGCGCTCGCCGGCCCCCTGTGACCTGCCTGGCACCGCCTCCGCGTGAGAGGAGCGGGAGCCGCCTGGGAGCCGGATCCCGAAGTTGGCTCCCAAACGGCTCCCAAGATTGGCCCAGGAACCACTCAGGGGCTTGATCCACTCGGTGGATCAAGCCTCTGACCTGGTGTTTCTCTGTCGGGGTGGCGGGATTCGAACCCACGACCTCTTCGTCCCGATTAAGGTTTGATCACGTTGGCCACCTGCTGCGAAGGGTATATGTCCAGGTCAGAGGGCTGGTGGCGAATGGTCTCGAGTGGTGTCGCGGCGGCTCTGGGAGAAGATCTTCTCCCAGATTTCTCCCAAAGTGGCAGAGTGACGGCATGGCGGTTGCTTCAGTCGTCGCGTTACGAAGGTGAATTTGCGCGGTGCGGCATGCCGTCAGCGGCAGCGTGGCGTGTGGTGCACTGCCGCTACGCATCGCTCGCGCAGAGGAGATCGGCTGAACCGTCCTTTCAAGGACCTCGATGCCTCTCTGCTCTGCCCGAGGGAGTTGGCCGAACTCGCGCGTGTGCCTGCACATTTGGAGCAAGAATGGCGGCCTGATGGATCAACAAGGCGCAGGGGGCGGAGTTCTGCATGACGAGCCAGGTGGAAGTAGGCGGTATGAGGATCGCCAAGGCGCTGTCGTACGTGTGTGGGCATCGGGGCGAACTCGCCACGCTGCTTGACAAGGACGACGCCGCCTTGCGGGCTGTCGAAGCCGCAGTCGGCAGGCCGCCCGCGGACGACGTCTCGCTTACTCCTCTTCTGGACGCCTTGCACGCAGCGGTTCGACGCGCAGGCGACCCGTCCGGGGTGTATGGGGGAACGGGCCGCAGCGTGATGCTGGCCGGTGTTGCTGATCTGGACGTCGTGTACCGGTGTCCCTTGCAGCTGTGTATCGGTCGATCCGGTCAGGAAGTGGACGACGACGTGCCACGCTGCCAGTTGGCCCCCGGCGAGACGGCGCTGATTCGGGAGAGGCTCCCGTAGTGGGAGGGCTGCTCAGTGAACTCAGCAAGAAGCTGGCCGAGCGGTGGCTGACTCTCCTCGTACTCCCAGGCGCGCTCTACTTGGCGGTCGCCGCAGCCGGACACAACCTCGGGCAGAGCGCCGCGCTGGACGTGCGGCGGCTTTCTTACGTGATCTCGGACGCTGCCCGGGCTCCCCAGGTGGCCACGGTAGGCGGCCAGGTCGTACTGCTCGCTGCCATCCTGGCTGGTGCGGCCTCCACCGGTCTGGCCGCCCAGTCTCTCGGCTCCGTTGTGGAGCGCGTGGCCCTGGCTGCCGACTGGGGCGCATGGCCGTGGATGTTCGGCGAGTTGGCCGAGCGTCACGTGGCACGCCGACAGCGTCGCTGGGACGAGGCACGGGCAGAGTACGAAGACCTACGGCTTCTGGAACGCGCTCCGCGACCGGCTGACCGCCCCAGGCCCCGGGAGCGTCACCGCATGGCCCACAGGTGTGAACGTATCTCCGTGGAGCGGCCTGAACGGCCGACCTGGAGTGGTGACCGGATCCACGCCATCACGGTCCGGCTGGACCGAGACGCACATGTCAATCTCCTCACCCTCTGGCCACACCTCTGGCTCGTGCTGCCGGAAGAGATACGCGGTGAGATCGGCAGAGCCCGCGCCGCGTTGACGCGAGCTGCCGTCCTTGGCGGTTGGGCCCTGCTCTATCTGCCTCTGGCCTGGTGGTGGTGGCCCGCGGCGCCGCTCGCCGCCACGCTGGTGGTCATTTCGGCACGTCGCCTCCGTACCGCCTCGGACACCTACGCCACGCTGCTGGAGGCATCCGTGCGCCTTCACCTGACGGACCTGGCCGACAAGCTGCGCATCGAGGAACAGCCGATGGGTCCTCTGCTTGGTGGCGCGGTCATGCGACGGTTGAGCAGCCCGGCGCCTGCGGCGGAACCGGCTTCGTGAGCTCCGTCGAATTCAGCGGCTCGCTTCGGCGACCTGGACAGTGCAGCAATCAGACCTATCGGAGACCGGGAAGTGACAGGACGGTTCATGCAGGGGCGCGAGCAGGACTTCGCAAGGGAACGCGAACTGGAGCAGCGGATTGCCGTAGTGGGGTTACGGCTCGAACGACTGGCCCGCGAACAGGACCTTCGTGTGGCGCTGGAGCCGGCAGCACTGGTCGAGGCCCGCCAACTTGCCGCAGTACTCCGAAACGACGAGTCCGACCTGGAAGGTCATTACGTCCTCGGTTGGTTCCACGCCTTCAGGTACCGGGCACTTCCCGAAGGGGCTGGGCAGCGGGACAGAGAGGAAGCGGTCGCGAAGTTCACGCCCTGCTTCGTGTTCGGCGCAGATGAGGAGGAGCTGCCGGACGAACTCCTTCCAGATGTGGCCCAGCATGCGCTTGGGTTCGTCTGGAGGATCCAGCAAGGGATGGACGCTTCGCCGAGCCCGGTGCTGCGCGCAAGAGTGACCGATCTCCTGCGGCGCATCGCGGCCGCTATCCCTCATGGCGAAAGCGAGCACGCGGAAACGCTGTCCAATCTTTCCGTCATCCTGAAGTCCCACTTCGCCGCGGGGGGCGAACCAACGGACTTGGACGCGGCGATCGACGCTGCCCGGGGCGCGGTGGAAAGCACGACAACAGGGCACCCGAACCAGCCGGTCATGCTGTCCAACCTGTCAGGTGTGCTGATGGAGCGCTTCACCCATACAGGTACGGCGGCGGACCTGGACGATGCGATCGAGACTGGCCGACTGGCAGTCCAAGCTGCCGCGGGCTCCCCTGCCCACCGGGCTGGCGGACTCAACAACCTGGGCACCGCGCTGAAGACCAGGTTCACCGAGAGAGGCATCCTGTCGGACCTGGACGCGGCGATCGAAGCCTTCCAGGAAGCGTCAGACCTCTGTGCTGAAGAGCAAGACAAGGCAGGGGTTCTTCACAATCTGGGGATCGCCTGGAGGGACCGATATGAAAGCACCGGTGTGCTGGCGGACCTGGAGAACGCGATCGAGTGCTGCCAGGCCGCGGTCGAGACGGCCCCCGGGGAACATCCTGCGCGCTCCATATTCCTGTATGGGCTCGGCGGCATCGCGCTGACTCGTTTCCAGCGCACCGGTGAAACAGCCTATTTGGACCGATCCGTCAACACGTTCCGGGAAGCTCTGGCGATGCTTCCGCCGGGGCACCGGGCTCGTGGGCTTCGTCTCTCCGGCCTGGGGCAAGCTCTCCTGGCGCGATATCGCCTTGGTGGCGACAGATCCGACCTCGATGCGGCAATAGAAATGAACCGCGCTGCCTCCCGGGAAGTCACCCCGCACCAGACCGAGTTCAACGCGGTTCTCAACAACCTGGCCATCTCCCTCGGGCAGCGTTTCGAATGCACTGGTGATATGGCCGACCTGGACGAGGCGATCAGTGCCAGTCGCGCTTCCGCTCAGGCCACCGCGGACGGTCACGTCGACCGGCCGACCCGTCTGTCCAACGTCGGTCTGATGCTGTGGACTCGGTTCAAGCACACCGGGGCATTATCGGACCTGGATGCCGCGATCGCGTTCGCGCACAAAGCTGTGAATACGGCGCCCCGTGAGCACTCCGCCTTGGCGGCGATGCTGTCCAATCTCGGCACAGTGTTGTTGCAACGTTACGAACGGAACGGGGACCTTCGAGACCTCGACGAGGTGATCCGAAGAAAGCGCGAGGTCCTCGACATTGTGGATGCAAGCAGTCCTGACCGCCCTCGCTTCCTTGCGAATCTGTGCACCGCCCTGCACGCCCGTTTCCAGCGCACTGGAGGCTTTGAGGACCTGGACGGCGCGGTCGCGGCGGGACATGATGCGACCGCCACCGTTCCGTCCCACCACCCTGAGCGCCCGAGGTACTTGTCCTTGCTGGGAGGTGTGCTGACCGCCAGGTTCGAGAAGACCGGGGCTGTAGTGGATCTGGATGACGCGGTGGTTGCGTGCCAGACCGCGCTCGACATCTCGCCCGCGGAACATCCGGAGCGCGCCGACTACCTATTCCAGCTCGCGACGGCCCTGCATCGCCGGTATCAGCGGACTCACTCGCGACACGACTTCGATCGCGCCGTGGCCGTCCATATGGAAGGCGCCCGAGCCGACGGGGCCAGGCCCTCGATTCGGATTCGGGCCGCTCACGCAGCGGCCTCAATGACCGGACAGCAGGATCCTGATCTCGCAGCCGATCTCCTGGCAGGTGCCGTACACCTGCTGCCCGAAGTGGCAGACCGCCGGCTGAGCCGCGGTGACCAGCAGCACGCCATGGGCAAGTGGTCCGGGCTGGCCGGAGACGCCGCGGCACTGGCTCTTGCTTCTCACGAAGGCACACCCACTGATCGGGCAGTGCGGGCACTGCAATTGATTGAGGCGGGCCGCGGCGTCATCCACAGCCAGGCGCT
Source organism: Streptomyces sp. NPDC001851 (assembly GCF_040297165.1). Taxonomy (NCBI): domain Bacteria; kingdom Bacillati; phylum Actinomycetota; class Actinomycetes; order Kitasatosporales; family Streptomycetaceae; genus Streptomyces; species Streptomyces sp. NPDC001851. The sequence goes on from NZ_JBEOYR010000009.1 coordinate 168,236, forward strand.
GGACATGCGGAGTGATCTCGCAGAGCTTCGCGAGTGCCATCCCGACCTGGCCCATCGCTTCGAGGTACTTCGGGACGAGCTCGACCGGCCCATAGAAATGGCCTCCCTCACGGAGCCCGAGGGGCATGCCAGCGCCGCCGTACGTGCGGTCGATGCCGAGGAGCAACGACGCAGCCGCGCCGACCAACTTCAGGCCACGCTGGACAGCATCCGAACGCAGGACGGATTCGCCAGCTTCGCTCGTCCCCCCGCTGTCAGTGAGCTCCTGGCACAAGCCACCTCCGGCCCGGTGGTGAGCTTCAATGTCAGCCACTACCGCAGCGACGCACTGCTGTTGACGTCCGATGGAATCGAGTCCCTGAATCTGCCCGACCTCACGTATGACCTCGTCATTGACCAGATACAGACCTTCCACAGGGCCCTGGAAACCGTTGCGGATCCGCGCACATCGCCCCTCACTCGAAAAGAGGCGCAATCGACGCTTCACGCTGTTTTGGAGTGGCTGTGGGACGCGGCGGCCGAACCGGTCTTGCGTAGCCTCGGTTTCGCCGGTGAGCCCTCTCCCGGAGAGCCGTGGCCCCGCGTCTGGTGGGCACCTGGCGGGCTCCTCTCACTGCTACCCCTCCACGCTGCCGGCCGTCACTCCGAGCCGCCCCGGGCGGGCTTGAGAGACAGGGAACCGCCGACAGTCATGGACCGTGTTGTCTCCTCGTACACCACCACCATCCGCGCACTGCACCACGCACGCCGTCATCTCACCTCCGCGCCGACTGTGAGCCGATCACTGATCGTGGCCATGCCCACAACCCCGGGCGTCCAAGGCCGCCTGGACCACGTCTCGGAAGAAGCCGCCCTGCTGTGCGGCTTGCTGCCTGAGCCGACGCTCCTTATGGAGCCGGACGCAGAGGCTGAAGACGGCATGACCGTCCCTGGGCCAGAGACACGACCGACCAAGGCGCGGGTCCTGAAGGCCCTCTCCGATTGCGGGATCGTTCATTTCGCGTGCCACGGTGCCCACGACCCCGACGACCCGTCCCAGAGCCTGTTGCTTCTGCACGACCACGAACGTGATCCGCTCACGGTGGCGAGCCTTGCAGAAATGAGGATGGACTCGGCCCAACTGGCCTACCTGTCAGCGTGCCGAACAGCGTTCATGGAATCCGTGGAGCTGATCGACGAGGCCATCCATCTCACATCGGCCTTTCAGCTCGCGGGTTTTCCCCACGTTATCGGCACTCTCTGGGAGATAAACGACGAGGTGGCCTCGCATATGGCAGCTGATTTCTATGCTGAGCTCGGCGGGGACACCGACCAGCATGGTGACCTCGACACGGATGCAGCGGCTCGTGCTCTGCACCGCACCGTGCGTAAGGTCCGTGATCGATATCCAAAGTCCCCCTACCTCTGGGCGGCCCACCTGCACGCCGGGATCTGAAAGCGGGCGGTGCCGCGGCTGCTGAGCCGCGGCACCGACGTGAACATCGCTGCCGATGCCGCGAGCACCTTGGCACACGACTGGATGCGCGTGCGCGGTGATCGGGTGTTCGTGACACGGATCTTCCGAGACGGACACGCAAAGACTCGCCAAGGCTACGGCCCACACTGCGGTGGTCGGGGCCCGGCCAGGCGGAGGCCCGACTGATTAGGCCCCGGTCCCTGAGCGCGCCGGCCGTCGTGGCGAGCTCGGGGCTGCCTGACGTGACGGGGTCCGTTCCCTCCCCGATGCGGTTGAGGAGTGCGAGCTGCCTGTCATTTAACGGAGACCATCGGTGCATGGCGATCGTCGTACCGTCTGTGAGCTCCTCGGTACAAGCCGTGGTCACGATTCTCCTGCCTACCTGTGGTTCATAGCAGGTGCGGACAGCATCGCGACACACAGAGAGCTGCTTGGGAGCAGTCGCTGCGGGCAGCTTCACATGATCAGGCGTCAGCCCGGACCAGCTCAGCATCGGCAGCGATTAACGATCCCAGTGTCCCCCGTGGGTGCGCTCCAGCAGACATTCGACGGCATGAACCATGCGCCGAAAGGACCTGCTTCTGGATTTCGCAGCGTTCAAGTCGATCAGTGCGGAAAACTTTGCCTGATGGAGCGTCTCCTTGTAGGACTCGCACATCATCGCCTCCAACTGGCTCTTCGCTCCTCTCCTTGCTTCCGGGTCCGCTGGTGCGGATGCGTCGTCGCGGACCGCTGGATGACTGCGGAGTGAGTCGGCTGCGGCAAGAAACCAGGCTTCGTATTCATGGCGAGCGATCACCACCTCGACGGGGACAGTTACCAAGCCGGTCTCTGGGGCCAGTTGACGGGCAAGCTCAACCGGGCAGTCGACGTCATCGTCATCGCCGTCTCGCAGTACGAGGACACCACCGGGCCCTTTGACACGCGCAGCCTGCACACGAACTGCCTTGGCCAATTCGTCGGATTTGCGCATCTTGCTTGAGTCGAGACGGAACGGTGGTGCGACCTCTGTCCAGGTCCCGCACAATTCGAGGGCGATGCGGGAGATGAGCTCGCGTACTGCCTGGACCTCGCCGTGGCCTTCAACGATCGGAGCCACGACTGCGGTGAGAGTCACCGATGCACCCCCGACTGCGATTCAGTGGCAGCAGCGGGTAGCAACTGATCGTTTCGGAGGAGCTCGCCGGGGGTGTAGAGCTGTTCCCGGAGCGCAAGCACTCCTGCTTCGTCCAGTTGACCGATCTTGGTCTCGCCGGCGATCGAGCGGACAGCTCGCAGCTCGGAGAGATCGAAGTCATGGCGATCGAGAAGATCAGGACTGTGACTAGTAACGATCACTTGGCGCCGTTCGCTGGCGTCACGCAGCGCGTCGAGGAGCACGCCTGCTGCCGCTGGGTGCAGGGCGCTTTCTGGCTCCTCGATACCTACGGTACTCAGAGTGCTGCCTGTACCAGCGAAGAGCGAGACGAGCACGCCGAGAGCACGTAGCGTGCCGTCGGAGACCGACTGCGCCTGAAAACGCCAAGGATTCTTGGCGCCCGGTACTTCCTGGGCAAATTCCAGGGTCTCCCAGTTTCCCAACTCAGAACGGGCCACGCCGTGCATGCCAGGGACGATAAGTTGCAAATAACTCTCGATGCGTGCTTTGTCCTCCCGGCCACGCGTGCTGCGCTGTAGGCGATGCAGGACGCTGGCGATGTTGGAGCCGTCACGATGAAGGAACTCGCCGGAGTCAGGCGTCTGAGGCTGGCGTATTACGTCCGGGTTGAGACTGAAGACGCTGATGCCCGCCAGCCCATCGTAGACAGGCCGGAACGCCTCTAGGCCGGCGGCTGTCACCAGGTACAGGCGTTGGTCGCTAACCGGGGGCATGACGGGCTCGGACTTGTCGGTTAGCACACCGTTATCGACACGGAATCCAGCATCGGCGTACCTATTGCCTTCGTCTTGCCGTGCGTCGTACCAGACACCGCAGTACTCCCGGGAGATCCGGAACCCGCCACCTTTGACCGCAGCAACTTCGAAGCCGTACTCGCCCTGGTACTCCGGACCCCGGAACTCCAGGTCGATCGAGAAGTGGGTTGGATGACCTGTGGACCTCCTCCGTACTTCAGCCACGCCTCCACGGCTCCGCAGAGCCTGGTCGAGAGACGTCTGGAGAGACTCGGAGAGCAACCGCAAGGCATCGAGGAAGTTGCTCTTGCCAGAACCGTTCGGTCCGACGAGTAGTAGCAGCCTGCCCAGTTCGACGTTGGCCGCAGCGATGCTCCGATAGTGCCTCAGCCGGACGCGAGTAAGCGAGAAGTAGTTGTCCTGCATGCGATCAGTTTGGCAGCAAGGCATCTAGGTTTCGGGATCGCTGGCAGGTACTCAGCAACTGCCTGCATCCCCGAAGGGGTAGCGCTGATCGCTGACGGACGGCGTGTTCGCTCCCCGGGGTCTTGTAAACAGCAGCCTGCGCCAGGCTTCGTCCTCAGGATCCCGGTGGCTGCCGAGAAGGCCAGCGACGCCGATCCGCTGCCTGCGCGGGGTGCGGTGATCGTGACTTGTCAGCGCCCGCCGAGCGGCCAGGGGCTTGGTAATCATGGCCACGGCGAAAGAGGCGGGACGCTAGTCGAACGATCAGGGAGCCGTTTGGGAGCCACTGTGCGAAGTCGGCTCCCAAACGGCTCCCAGGACGACCCCTCGAACCACTCAGGGGCCCGACCCGCGATGCGGATCAGGCCCCTGACCTGGTACTTCACTGTCGGGGTGGCGGGATTTGAACCCACGACCTCTTCGTCCCGAACGAAGCGCGCTGCCAAGCTGCGCTACACCCCGGTGTCGCTGCTCTCGCGGCGACGACGTTTACTTTAGCCCACCGGTGGCTGTAGGCGAAATCCGGTTTAGACCCGGCGGCGGACCGGGGTCGGGCGGGTGTGGTCCAGGGCCACGAGGAGGACGGCGAGGGCGTGGATCCCGACGCCCAGGAGGAGGGCGTTGGCCAGGGTGCTTCGGTAGCTGTGGGCGGCCGCGTCCAGGAAGGGGTACAGGTAGCGGGAGGGGTCCGAGGGGGCGAGGAAGGCCGCTCGGGTCAGGGAGAAGGCCAGGTAGGCCAGGGGGTAGAGGAGCCAGGCGGCCGTCTGGCGCAGGTGCAGCCGGGCCGCGGGCGTCAGCAGCAGCCAGTCCAGCAGGGCCGCCGTCGGCGCCACCGTGTGCAGGAGCTGGAGGGTCGTCCACTGGGCGTGCCAGCGTTCCGGGGCCGTCGTCGCGCCGGTCATGGAGAACGGGGGCGTCGTGTGGGCCAGGAGCAGGTGGTAGACGAGTGCTGCGACCAGGGCGTAGAGGAGTGTGGCGCCGGTCACGGCGGAGGGCAGCGGCCTGCGGGCCCGGCCGGCCCTGGACGCCGACAGGAGCATGACGACGGCCAGCAGGAGGTTGGCCTGGACGCTGAAGTAGCTGAGGGTGCGGGCCGGGGTGCCCAGCAGGAGCTCCAGGGCCACGCCGGCCGCGGCCGTCAGGGCGGTCAGCAGGCGGAAGAGGGCGACCGTGGGGCGGCGCACCGGCGCCACCACCGCCGTGGCCGGGACCGGGGTGGGCAGCAGCAGGGGCGGGCCCGGGACCGCGGGCAGGTCCGGGAGATCCCTGGGTATCGGGGCCGTCATGCACCTGACGCTAGGAGCAGGGGAGGGGTGGGGCCATTCGGCGTAGCCCGGACGGGTGTGCTTCCACGTGGCTCCGGTAGGCAGGTCATGCCCCGGACTTCCGTTACTCCGGACGGCCCCGCACCTCGCGGGTCCGTGCTACCGCCCCACCAGCGTCAGCAACGTCGCCTCCGGCGGGCAGGCGAAGCGGACCGGGGTGTAGCGGTTGGTGCCGCAGCCTGCCGAGACGTGGAGGTAGGAGGTGCGGCCGTCCGCCGTGTGGGTGGAGAGGCCCTTCACCCGGTCCGTGTCCAGGTCGCAGTTGGTGACCAGCGCACCGTAGAAGGGGATGCACAGCTGGCCGCCATGGGTGTGGCCGGCCAGGATCAGGGGGTAGCCGTCCGCCGTGAACGCGTCCAGTGTGCGCAGGTACGGGGCGTGGACCACGCCGAGCGAGAAGTCGTACGACCCCGACGGGCCGCCCGCCACCCGGGCGTAGCGGTCGCGCTTGATGTGCGGGTCGTCCAGGCCGGTCAGCTCGATCGAGACGCCCTCGACCTTCAGGACACCCCGCGTGTTCGTCAGGTTCAGCCAGCCCGCCTCGTCGAAGCCGTCGCGCAGGTCCTCCCACGGGTTGTGGATCGCGCCGACCGCCGGCGGGTTGCCGTTCAGACCGTGGCGGCCGCTCGTCTTCTCCAGCAAGTAACGGGCGGGGTTGCGGAGTTTGGGGCCGTAGTAGTCGTTGGAGCCGAAGACGTAGGCGCCCGCGAACTCCATCAGGGGGCCGAGCGCGTCCAGGACCTCCGGGACGCCCTCGGGGTCCGAGAGGTTGTCGCCGGTGTTGATCACGAAGTCGGGGCGCAGGCCCGCCAGCGACTGCAGCCACCGCTGCTTCTTGCGCTGGCCGCTCACCATGTGGATGTCGGAGACCTGCAGCACGCGCAGCGGACGTATCCCCGGCGGGAGCACCGGGACCGTCACTCGCCGCAGGCGGAAGGAGCGGGCCTCGAAGCCCGCCGCGTACGCCAGCCCGGCGGCGCCTGCCGCCATGATTCCCAGGGGTACTTTGTATCGCGCGCGCATACGCCCATCGTGTCAGACCCCGGCGGTACGGTGAGACCGGTCGCCCGGTCGGCGTTCCGGGGCCACGAGCATGGGCCACAGTGTGCCGGCCTCCCTTAAATCAGCGGGCGTTCGGGCCGGCACACCTGCGACAATCGACCGCATGACCACCACGCTCAAGTCGAAGCTGCAGGACGACCTCAACGCCGCGATCAAGGAGCGCGACGAGCTCCGCTCCTCGACGCTCCGGCTGACGCTCGCCGCGATCACCAAGGAGGAGGTCGCGGGCAAGGAGAAGCGGGAGCTCTCCGACGACGAGGTCCTCAAGGTGATCACCCGTGAGGCGAAGAAGCGCCGCGAGGCGGCCGACGCCTTCGCGCAGGGTGGTCGTGCCGAGTCGGCCGAGCGGGAGAAGGCGGAGGGCGAGGTGCTCGCCGAGTACCTGCCCAAGCAGCTGTCCGACGAGGAGCTGAACGCGATCGTCGCGCAGGCCGTGGAAGAGGCGAAGGCGGCCGGCGCCGAGGGGCCGCGGGCCATGGGCGCCGTCATGAAGATCGTGAACCCGAAGGTGGCCGGTCAGGCCGAGGGCGGCCGCGTCGCCGCCGCGGTGAAGAAGCTGCTTCAGGGCTGAGAGACAGCAGGAACCCCTTCAGGGCTGAGAGACAGCAGAAGCTGCTTCAGGGCTGAGAGACAGCGACGGCGGTACCGCAGGAGGCACCGCCGGCTGGACACAGCGATACGGCCGGAGGCACAGTCCGCATCGGCTGAGGGCACAGCGATACGGCTGGGACTACAGCGATACGGCGGCGGGGCCGCGCCCTTCTCGCGGAGGGTGCGGCCGCGTATGTGCTTCTCGTGAAGGGACGGCCCGTACGCGTGCCCTCAGCCGCCTGCCCTCACCCCCGTCGGCCCCCGTTCCCGTTGCCGCCGCCGTTGCCCTGACCCTGGATGAAGTTGCCCGGGAGGGAGAAGGTCGGCTTCGGGACGGTGCCGCCGATGGTGCCGCCGATCGTGTCACCCGTTCCGCCGTCCGTCGGGCCCCCGCCCGTCAGACCGCCGATCAGGCCGCCGATCCCGCCCGTGCTGTCCCCGTTCTTGCCGCCGTGCTTCTTCCCGTGCCCGTGTCCCTGGTCGTCCCCGGTGTTGTCGTCGGGGATGTCGATCAGGTGGAAGTCCTCGTCCGGCTTGCCCTCCAGCGCGCCGGTCATCATGTCGCGCCAGATCGGGCCGGGTACCTCGCCACCGAACACCTTGTCGTGTGGCACGCCGCCGATGGTGATGTTGATCATCTTGCGCTTGTGCTGCGGGTCGCCGACCCAGACCGCACCGGCCATGTTCGGGGTGTAGCCGACGAACCAGGCCGCGAAGCGCTCGTCCGTCGTACCGGTCTTGCCCGCGCTCGGGCGGTCGCCGAGCCCGGCCTCCTGGCCCGTACCGTCCTCCACCACGCCCTTGAGGAGCGTGCTGATGGTGTCCGCGGTCTTCTCCGACATCGCGCGTGAGCAGGTGGTCTTCGGCACCGGAAGGGACTTCACCTGGCTGCCGATCTTCTGGGTGATCGACTCGATGGCGACCGGGGTGCAGTACATACCGCGCGAGGCGAAGGTGGCGTACGCGTTGGCCATCGTCAGCGGCGACATCTCCTGCGTGCCGAGCGCGATGGACGGAGCCTGGTCGATCTTGCGGCCGTCCGCGCGCTCCACCCCCATCTTCTTGGCCATGTCGATGACCGGGCAGATGCCGATGTCGCTGATCAGCTGCACGTAGTAGGTGTTGACCGACTTGGCGGTCGCCTCCTTCATGCCGTACGGGCCGTGCTCCGACTCGTTCTCGTTCTTCAGCTTGGCCGGCTTGGTCCGGCTGTTGTGCCAGACCCGGCCGTTGCACGCCTGCACGGGGCTCGGGTACGGCATCTCGTACGGCGACGAGTACTCCTGCGTCGGGGGCTTGCCGCCCTCGATCGCGGCCGCCGCGACGATCGGCTTGAACGTCGAACCGGGCTGGTAGCCGGCGCCGCCGCCCATGTCCGAGTTGACGGAGAGATTGATCTGCGTCTCGTTCTTGCCGAAGCCGTACGGGCGGGACTGGCCCATGGCGAGGATCTTGCCGGTGCCCGGTTCGACGATGGCCGCGGCCGTCGCCACCTCGTCGGACTTGTAGACGTGGTCCTTGATGGACGCCTGTGCGGAGTCCTGCGCCTGCGGGTCGAGCGTCGTACGGATCGTCAGACCGCCCTGGTTCCAGAGCTTCGCCCGGGCTTCCTTGGTGGTGCCGAAGACCGGGTCGTTGAGGACGGCGTCGCGTACGTAGTCACAGAAGAAGCCGGCGCCGCGGACCGCGGTGATGCAGCCGTTCTTGGGCCGGCTGGGGTGCAGCCCGAGCGGCTTCTCCTTGGCCTGGTCGGCCTCCTTCTGGGAGATGTCGCCGAGCTCCGCCATCCGCTGGAGCACGACGTTGCGCCGCTTGGTGGCCTCGGCGTCGTCGTTGACCGGGTCGTAGCGGCTCGGGGACTGCACGATGCCGGCCAGCAGCGCCGATTCCTGGAGGTTCAGGTCCCTGGCGTGCTTGGAGAAGTAGCGCTGGGCGGCGGCCTCGACGCCGTAGGCCTGCTCGCCGAAGAAGGTGATGTTCAGGTAGTTCTCAAGGATCTTCTTCTTGCCGAGCTTCTCCTCGGTCTGGATGGCGTACTTCAGCTCGCGGATCTTGCGGCCGAGCGTCTGCTGGGTGGCCTCGGCGACCTTCGTCGGGTCGTCGCCGGCCTCCTCGATGAAGTAGTTCTTCACCAGCTGCTGGGTGAGCGTGGAGGCGCCCTGCGCGACACCGCCGCTCTGCGCGTTCTTGTTCAGGGCGCGCAGTACGCCCTTGAGGTCGATCGCGCCGTGCTTGTAGAAGCGGGAGTCCTCGATCGCGACGATCGCCTTCTGCATGTACGGCGAGATGTCCTTGAGTTCCACCACCGTACGGTCACGGGAGTAGACGCTCGCGATCGGCTTGCCCTGGTTGTCCAGGATGGTCGTGCGCTGACTGAGCTGGGGGCTCTTCAGGTTGGCCGGGATCTCGTCGAAGCTCTTGACCGAGCCCTTGGCCGCGAGGCCCAGCGCGCCGGCCGCGGGCAGCGCGATGCCCGCCATCACGGCTCCGGCGAGCACACTGACACCGAGGAACTTGGCGGCCTGCTGCGTTGGCGACAGACCACCGCCCGAGCGCTTCTTTGGCATGGGGGCAGCCTAATCCGTACTCATGAGCGTTCCGAGGGAGCGGCTCTCCCTCGGGATGTTCGGGTGCCGGATCGTGACGGCAGCGCAACCTGACCTGCCTACGTTTCCATTTCCCGGACGCGCGCGCAGGCCTTGGCCTAAGCTGCTCTCAACTGTCACAGCAGTGCGGCCACGTATCAATACGTCCGGCGACCCCGAATCGTTCCGGAGGTACCCCGACTTTCGACGGGGACGTGCCCGAATCCGCCTCGTGTGTCACCTGGCGCCCGATGTGACGCACCACGGAATTCCCGGTTTGCCGGGATGATCACGCATGTCACCAGCTCACTCCCCCGGGTGATCTGCCGCTTACCCATAGTCCGTTCGGACCATTCAAGATTGGGCCCGAAGGGGGTGTTGCGCTGTGCCCACCTTCCGTAACGTCCTCAACTGGCGGCGGTGAATATGCCGCTGCCGCCGTGGGGGAGCCTCGATTCGGGAGAGGACGGCGCCGGTATGGGCTGGGTAACCGACTGGAGTGCGCAGGCTGCCTGCCGCACTACCGATCCGGATGAACTGTTCGTTCAGGGAGCAGCGCAGAACAGGGCCAAGGCGGTGTGCACCGGATGCCCGGTACGCACCGAATGCCTGGCCGACGCGCTGGACAACCGCGTCGAGTTCGGCGTGTGGGGAGGTATGACGGAGCGGGAGCGCCGCGCACTGCTGCGCCGCCGGCCCACCGTGACCTCCTGGCGCAGGCTGCTGGAGACCGCCCGCTCGGAGTACGAGCGCGGCGCGGGCATCGTGCCCCTCGACAACGACGAGGTGTACGAGCACTACGCGGCGGTGAGCTGAGGGCGTTCCCTCCGGCATACCCCCGGGGCACAGCTCCAGGAAACGCCGAGTGGGTACACGCCCGGGGTCCGGGACGGTCCCGGGAAGCTGCGGTCCCGGGAAGTGACGGGCGCGACGGGTCCGGGAGTACCGGCCATGCCGGGCGCGCGTGTGCCACCCACGCGCGTACGACAGCCACTGGCGCACGTATGGCAGCCATCCCCGCGTCTGCGACTGACTGCTCGCTCGCCTCGGCTCGCCCAGGGCGGCAGCCACGGGCGCACGCATGACCGCTCGCCCGCACGCGCATCACGGCCACGCCCGCGCCTGCCGCCGCCCGGGTGCGCCCGTGCCCTCGCCGTTCGCCTGCGCATGTGTGACCGCTCGCTCACGCGGGCATGCCGGTCGCCTGCGCGCCCACGACCGCTCGTCACGCCAGGTGCCGTGCAGCCGCCGGTCGCCTCACCCGTGGCCGCGCTACGGCTGTTCCGTGCGGTCTGCCGCGCCCGCTGCCAGCCGGGCGCCGATGTCGCGCAGGCCCGTGAGGTCGTGGACGTCGCCGGGCAGCGCGGGTACTTCGACCACCGCCACCTCGGGGTGACGGGCGGTGAAACGGTCACGCGTGCGCTGCTCCCGCGAGAGCAGCTGCATGCGATCGGCGTGCAGTCGCAGCAGCCCCGCGGTGAGCCGGTCGACGGAGCGCTCCGGGTCGGCGGGGGAGCCTTCTTCGGAAGGAGCGTCGAGTGCGGCCTCGGAGGCGGGGGATCGCGAACTGCCGTATGAAACTGGAGAGTTACGAAGTCCAGCTTTCCCGCCCCCCTGATCCACAATGCGGGGCTCCTCAAGATTTTCGGCGGCGGCGAGCGCCCGCTCGGCCGACAGCCGGCCCGCGTCGCTGCCATGGACCCGGTTCAGCACCAGACCCACCAGCGGCATCTTCTCCTCGGCCAGCCGCTCCACGAAGTACGCCGCCTCCCGGAGCGCGTCCCGCTCCGGGGCCGCGACCACCAGAAACGCCGTGCCGGGCGCCTGGAGCAGCTTGTACGTGGCGTCCGCGCGCGTACGGAACCCGCCGAACGTGGTGTCCATCGCCGCCACGAAGGTCTGGACGTCCTTCAGCAGCTGGCCGCCCAGCAGCTTGCCGAGGGTGCCGGTCATCATCGACATGCCGACGTTGAGGAAGGCCATCCCCGCGCGTCCGCCGAGCTTGGCGGGAGCCGTCAGCAGCCGGATCAGCCGGCCGTCCAGGAAGGAGCCGAGCCGCTTGGGCGCGTCCAGGAAGTCCAGCGCGGAGCGGGACGGCGGGGTGTCGACCACGATCAGGTCCCACTCGTCCTTCGCGCGCAGCTGGCCCAGCTTCTCCATCGCCATGTACTCCTGCGTGCCCGCGAAGCCCGCCGAGAGCGACTGGTAGAAGGGGTTCGCCAGGATCGCGGCCGCCCGCGCGGGGTCCGCGTGCGCTTCCACGACCTCGTCGAAGGTGCGCTTCATGTCGAGCATCATGGCGTGCAGTTCCCCGCCCGCCCGTCGCCCGCCATCGCCCTCGGCCGCATCGCTGCGCGAGGCCCCTCCCTGGTCCTCGGTGCCCTTCACCCGGCGCGGCACGTTGTCGAGCGAGTCGATGCCCATCGACTGGGCCAGCCGCCGGGCCGGGTCGATGGTCAGCACGACCACCTTGCGGCCCCGCTCGGCCGCCCTCAGGCCGAGGGCCGCCGCGGTCGTCGTCTTGCCGACCCCGCCCGAGCCGCAGCACACCACGATCCGGGTCTTCGGGTCGTCCAGCAGCGCGTCGATGTCGAGGGTGCGCGCGGGAGAGAGACCGTGGGTCTTCTCCCGCCCCTCGGTCTGTACCGCCGCCTCGGGTGCCTCGGCCGGGTCCGGACTCATGACAACCCCTGCTTCCGCAGCTCGGTGGCGAGTTCGTACAGGCCCGCCAGGTCCATGCCCTCGGCGAGCAGCGGCAGTTCGCCCAGCGGCAGGCCCAGCTCGCCGAGGGCCGCGCGCTGCTCCTGCTCCAGCGCGTACCGCTCGGCGTACTCCGCGGCCTGCTGCAGCAGCGGGTCCACCAGCTTCTCCGCGTTCCCGCCGCGCCGGGCCCCGCCCAGGCCGGCCGCCGACAACGCCTGTGCGACAGAGGAACGCTCCACGGTCCGTACGAGTTCCAGGTCGGCCGCGTCCAACACCTGGGGCCGGACCATGTTCACGATGACCCGGCCCACCGGCAGCCGCGCCGCGTGGAGTTCGGCGATGCCGTCGGCGGTCTCCTGGACCGGCATCTCCTCCAGCAGCGTGACCAGGTGCACCGCCGTCTCCGGCGACTTCAGCACCCGCATCACCGCCTGCGCCTGATTGTGTATGGGGCCGATCTTCGCCAGGCCCGCCACCTCGTCGTTGACGTTCAGGAAGCGGGTGATGCGGCCGGTCGGCGGGGCGTCCATGACGACGTAGTCGTACGCGAACCGGCCGCTCCTGTCCTTGCGGCGCACCGCCTCGCATGCCTTGCCGGTCAGCAGGACGTCCCGGATGCCCGGTGCGATGGTGGTGGCGAAGTCGATCGCGCCGAGCTTCTTCAGGGCCCGGCCCGCACCGCCGAGCTTGTAGAACATCTGGAGGTAGTCCAGAAGGGCCAGTTCGGGGTCTATGGCGAGGGCGTACACCTCGCCGCCCCCCGGAGCGACCGCGATCTTCCGCTCCTCATACGGCAACGCCTCCGTCTCGAAGAGCTGGGCGATGCCCTGCCGGCCCTCGACCTCCACGAGAAGCGTCCGCTTCCCCTCGGTCGCGAGGGCCAGCGCCAGTGCGGCGGCGACCGTCGTCTTTCCGGTCCCGCCCTTGCCGCTGACGACCTGGAGCCTGCTCACGTCTTCGAGACTAACCAGTCCGGCCGAGACTCACGCGGGAGGCTGTGGATAACGCTGGTCACAGCCTGCTGCCCGGCCTGTGGACAACGCCGGACACAGCCGGCCCCGGTCGCCGCCGTCCCCGCCGGTCGCAGCGGCTACAGTCGGCCCCATGACCAAGTGGGAATACGCAACCGTGCCGCTGCTCGTCCATGCCACGAAGCAGATTCTGGACACCTGGGGCGAGGACGGCTGGGAGCTCGTCCAGGTCGTGCCCGGGCCGAACAACCCCGAGCAGCTCGTGGCCTACCTGAAGCGGGAGAAGCAGGCATGAGCGCGGTCGAGGCCAGGCTGGCCGAACTGGGGCTGACCCTGCCGGAGGTCGTACCGCCGCTGGCCGCGTACCAGCCGGCCGTGCAGTCCGGGGTGTACGTCTACACCGCCGGCCAGCTGCCGATGGTCGAGGGCAAGCTGCCGGTCACCGGCAAGGTGGGCGCCGAGGTCACGCCGGAGGAGGCCAAGGACCTGGCCCGTACGTGCGCGTTGAACGCGCTGGCCGCGGTGAAGTCCGTCACCGGCGACCTGGACCGCATCGCGCGCGTGGTGAAGGTCGTCGGCTTCGTCGCCTCCGCCGCCGACTTCACCGGGCAGCCCGGTGTCGTCAACGGCGCCAGCGAGCTGCTCGGCGAGGTCCTCGGCGACAAGGGCGTGCACGCCCGCAGCGCGGTCGGCGTCGCGGTGCTGCCGCTGGACGCGCCGGTCGAGGTCGAGATCCAGGTGGAACTCGCCCCGTAACCCCGCCGGACACGCCGGAACACGCCGGAACACCTCTGGCCTCTGGCCTCGGGCACCTCTCGAACATTCGCCCTACACGGGATAGCCTCCGGCCATGGCGAACGGTCAGTGGTACCCCCCGGAGTGGCCGGACCGCATCCGCGCGCTCGCGGACGGCACGCTCACCCCGGTGTCCCCCAGACGCGCGGCCACGGTGCTGCTCCTGAAGGACACCGAGTCCGGTCCGGTCGTCCACATGCTGCGCAGACGCGCCTCCATGGCCTTCGCCGGAGGCGCGTACGCGTATCCCGGAGGCGGGGTCGACCCGCGCGACGACGACCGTCTGGTGCGCTGGGCGGGCCCCACGCGCGCGTGGTGGGCGGACCGGCTGGGCGTCGACGAGCCGGGCGCCCAGGCGATCGTCTGCGCGGCCGTACGGGAGACGTACGAGGAGACGGGCGTCCTGCTCGCCGGGCCCGACGCGGAGTCGGTCGTCGGCGACACCACCGGCGACGACTGGGAGGCGGACCGGGCCGCGCTGGTCGCGCGTGAGCTGTCGTTCGCCGAGTTCCTGGACCGGCGCGGACTGGTGCTGCGCTCGGACCTGCTGGGCGCCTGGACCCGCTGGATCACCCCCGAGTTCGAGGCCCGCCGCTACGACACCTGGTTCTTCGTGGCCGCGCTGCCGGAGGGCCAGCGCACACGGAACGCCTCCACGGAGGCCGACCGCACGGTGTGGATCCGCCCCGCTCAGGCCGCCGCCGGCTACGACAAGGGCGAGCTGCTGATGATGCCGCCCACCATCGCCACCCTGCGCCAGCTGCTGCCGTACGCCGGCGCCGCCGAGGCACTGGCGGCGGCCCCCGGGCGCGACCTGACGCCGGTGATGGCGCGCGCCCGCCTGAGGGACGGCGAGATCGTCCTGTCCTGGCCGGGGCACGAGGAGTTCACCAAGCACGTCCCGACCGCTCCGAGGACCGCTGAGACGACCGGTGGAGGCCCCGTATGACCGACGCAAGCGCCCTGCCGGGCCAGCCCCGCGGCCAGGTGCTCTCCGGCCCCGCCACCGAACGGGCCGTCAACGTCCTCGCGCCCAACGCCTCCGCGATGACCCTGGACGGCACCAACACCTGGATCGTCGCCGAGCCGGACTCCGATCTCGCCGTGGTGATCGACCCGGGCCCGCTGGACGACGGCCACCTGACCGCCGTCGTCGACACCGCCGAGAAGGCCGGCAAGCGCATAGCCCTGACCCTGCTCACCCACGGCCATCCCGACCACGCCGAGGGCGCCGCCCGCTTCGCGGAACTGACCGGCACGCGCGTGCGTGCTCTCGATCCCGCGCTGCGCCTGGGCGACGAGGGCCTGGCCGCGGGAGACGTGATCGCCGTCGGCGGCCTGGAGCTGAGGGTCGTAGCGACCCCCGGGCACACCGCGGACTCGCTGTGCTTCCACCTCCCGGCCGATCGGGCGGTGCTGACCGGCGACACCGTCCTCGGGCGGGGTACGACGGTCGTGGCGCACCCCGACGGCCGTCTCGGCGACTATCTGGACTCCCTGCGCCGGCTGCGGTCCCTGACCGTGGACGACGGCGTGCACACCGTCCTGCCGGGCCACGGACCGGTCCTGGAGGACGCCCAGGGCGCCGTGGAGTTCTACCTCGCCCACCGCGCCCACCGGCTCGCCCAGGTGGAGACGGCGGTCGAGGACGGCTACCGCACCCCGGCCCAGGTCGTCGCCCACGTGTACGCCGACGTGGACCGCTCCCTGTGGCCGGCGGCGGAACTGTCGGTACGGGCCCAGCTGGACTACCTGAGTGAGCACGGGCTGATCTAGGCCCCCTCGTTCGGATCACACCGGCGTCCAAGCGGCGGGGCCTGGTCGGCGAGGGCCTTCTCGGCGGCGCCGAGGATGTCGCCGAAGGTGCGCGTGATCACCGGGCGGGCCGGCAGCCGGGTGAGCGGGGCGCCCAGCAGCGGCAGGTGGATCTCCGCCCGGGTGGTCCACCGGACCAGGGTGCCGCCGTCCGTCTCGGCGAACGTCATCCGGCCGAGCTCGTGCCGGGACGGCGGCACGCTGCGCTCCACGACGTACTCCGTGGCGTACGGCGGGTCGTACCGGGTGATGCGCTCCCGGAACCAGCCGATCAGCCACAGGTGGCTGCGGACGGCGCCGACGCCGTAGGGCGCGGCCTCGCGTGCCGGGCCGGCCGGCAGCGCAGCACCAGGGGGGAGGCGGTGTAGTGGGCGGCGGCACGCGGCTCGGCCTCGGCGCGGGCCGGCCTCGACGGCCCCTCCGTACGACAGCGGGGCCCGGCTCACGAGGAGCGGGGCCCCGAGGGCCGTACGGCCGGACCGGCGTCAGCGCGACCGCTTCGCCAGCCTCTCCACGTCCAGGAGGATCACCGCACGCGCCTCCAGGCGGAGCCATCCGCGCTGGGCGAAGTCCGCCAGCGCCTTGTTCACGGTCTCGCGCGAGGCGCCGACCAGCTGGGCCAGCTCCTCCTGCGTGAGGTCGTGAACGACGTGGATGCCCTCCTCGGACTGCACGCCGAAGCGGCGCGAGAGGTCCAGCAGGGCGCGCGCCACGCGGCCGGGCACGTCGGAGAAGACCAGGTCGGACATGGCGTCGTTGGTCTTGCGCAGGCGGCGGGCGACGGCGCGCAGCAGGGCGCCGGCCACCTCGGGGCGGGCGTTCAGCCAGGGCTGGAGGTCGCCGTGGCCGAGGCCGAGCAGCTTGACCTCGGTCAGCGCGGTCGCGGTCGCCGTGCGCGGGCCCGGGTCGAAGAGCGACAGCTCACCGATCAGCTCGCTGGGACCGACGACGGCGAGCATGTTCTCGCGGCCGTCGGGGGAGGTGCGGTGCAGCTTGACCTTGCCCTCGGTGACGACGTACAGCCGGTCGCCCGGGTCGCCCTCGTGGAACAGGGAGTCGCCGCGTGCGAGGGTCACCTCACTCATGGAGGCGCGAAGCTCCGCGGCCTGCTCGTCGTCGAGAGCCGCGAAGAGCGGGTTGCGCCGCAGAACGTCGTCCACTGAGTTCTCTCCTTGTCGACCTGCTCAGGGGATCTTGCTCCCCCGAGTGCCAGGGGACCGTGTTCCCCATTTTGCCGGACGGTCCAAACAGTGTGATCTGTCACAAGGATGCCGCACAGGTGTCCCGAGGTAAGCGTCAGGGGTCCAATCGGAGTCCGATCAACCGGGTCCGGGGCGGATGTCGGTGCCGGGCTCTAGGCTGGCCGGGTGTCCAAATCGCCGGTGACAGCACAGGACAAGGGGGTTGAGCGGGTGGTTGTACGTCGCGATTCCGCTGTGGGCGAACAAGGCTCGGACGGTGGTGAGAAAACCAGAAAAACGGCTAAAAAGGCCGCCGCCAAGAAGGTCGCCGCCACCAAGAAGGCCGCCGCCACCAAGAAGGGCACCCCCGGCAAGAAGGCCGCCGCTGCGAAGAAGGCGACTGCTGCCAAGAAGGTCACCGCAGCGAAGAAGGCCGTGGCGACCGGCAAGGCCGTGGCGGTGCGGAAGGCCGCGCCCGCCAAGAAGGTCGCCGTGAAGCCGCCGGGGGACGACTCCCGCACCGCGCTGGTCCGCCGCGCCCGCCGCATCAACCGCGAGCTGGCCGAGGTGTACCCCTACGCCCATCCCGAGCTGGACTTCGAGAACCCCTTCCAGCTGCTGGTGGCCACCGTGCTGTCGGCCCAGACCACCGACCTGCGCGTCAACCAGACGACCCCGGCGCTCTTCGCGAAGTACCCGGCCCCCGAGGACCTGGCCGCCGCCAACCCGGAGGAGGTCGAGGAGATCCTGCGCCCCTGCGGGTTCTTCCGGGCCAAGACCAAGTCGGTGATGGGGCTGTCCAAGGCGCTCGTCGAGGACTTCGGCGGCGAGGTCCCGGGCCGGCTGGAGGAGCTGGTCAAGCTGCCCGGCGTCGGCCGCAAGACCGCCTTCGTCGTGCTCGGCAACGCCTTCGGACGGCCCGGGATCACCGTGGACACCCACTTCCAGCGGCTGGTGCGGCGCTGGCAGTGGACCGGGGAGACCGACCCGGACAAGATCGAGGCCGCCGTCGGCGCGCTGTTCCCGAAGAGCGACTGGACCGACCTCTCCCACCACGTGATCTGGCACGGCCGCCGTATCTGCCACGCCCGCAAGCCCGCCTGCGGCGCCTGTCCGATCGCCCCGCTCTGCCCGGCCTACGGCGAGGGCGAGACCGACCCGGAGAAGGCGAAGAAGCTCCTGAAGTACGAGAAGGGCGGCTTCCCCGGCCAGCGGCTCAAGCCCCCGCAGGCCTACCTCGACGCGGGCGGCAAGCCGGCCCCGCCGCTGGGGGCCGCGTGACGGAACGATCTCGGGGCCCCCGGGCGTTGGACAGACAGAGCGAGGGGGTGGCGATGGCGAGGGTCGGTGAGACACGGGGCGGTCCGGTGACGCGCGGTGCGGCGGCGCGCGGTCCGGTGGCGCGCGGCCCGGTGGCGCGCGGTCCGGTGGCGCGCGGTCCGGTGGCGCTCAGCAAGGAGGGGCTGCCCCCGTGGCTGGCGCCGGTGGTGCGGGCGGCCGAGACGGTCGAGCCGCTCCAGCTGAGCCGCTTCCTGCCGCCGGAGAACGGCTCGGGCCGCAAGTCGGCCGTGCTGATCCTGTTCGGCGAGGGCGAGCGGGGCCCGGAGCTGCTGCTGATGGAGCGCGCCGGCTCGCTGCGCTCGCACGCCGGGCAGCCGTCCTTCCCGGGCGGCGCGCTCGACCCCGAGGACGGCGACCCGCACACCGACGGCCCGCTCCGGGCCGCGCTGCGCGAGGCCGAGGAGGAGACCGGCCTGGACCCGTCCGGCGTCCAGCTCTTCGGTGTGCTGCCCGCGCTCTACATCCCGGTCAGCGGCTTCGTCGTCACGCCCGTCCTCGGCTGGTGGCGCACACCCAGCCCGGTCGGCGTCGTCGATCCGAACGAGACCGCGCGGGTCTTCACGGTCCCCGTGGCGGATCTCACGGACCCCGCCAACCGCGCCACCGCCGTCCACCCCAGCGGCCACCGAGGCCCGGCATTCCTGGTCGAATCGGCCCTGGTGTGGGGCTTCACAGCCGGAGTGATCGACCGCCTGCTCCACTTCGCGGGCTGGGAGCGCCCCTGGCACCGGGAGAGACAGGTCCCGCTCGACTGGCACTCATGACAGGGTGTCGTCCGTGCTGTGTCTTTCCGGGGGCCGACCCCTGGACCCCCGGCCGGGCCGCGGGGAGCGGAGTGGAGTAGGCGAGGCCTGAAGCAGTGAACGTGCTGGACATCCTGTTGCTGGTCGCGGCCGTGTGGTTCGCGGTCGTCGGCTACCGCCAGGGCTTCGTCGTCGGCATCCTGTCGGTGATCGGGTTCCTGGGCGGCGGCCTCGTCGCCGTCTACGCACTGCCCGTCCTCTGGGACGCCGTGACCGACAACGCGCAGGTCGGCACCACCGCTGCCGTGGTCGCCGTGGTCGTCGTCATCGTCTGCGCCTCCGTCGGCCAGGCCCTGACCACCCACCTCGGCAACAAGCTGCGCCGGTACATCACCTGGTCCCCGGCCCGCGCCCTGGACGCCACGGGCGGCGCCCTGGTCAACGTCATCGCCATGCTGCTGGTGGCCTGGCTGATCGGGTCCGCCCTGGCGGGCACCACCCTGCCGACGCTCGGCAAGGAGGTGCGCGGCTCCAAGGTGCTCCTCGGTGTCTCCCGGGCGCTGCCCGCCCAGGCCGACACCTGGTTCGCGGACTTCTCCTCCGTCCTCGCGCAGAACGGCTACCCGCAGGTCTTCAGCCCCTTCGCCAACGAGCCGATCAAGGACGTGGAGCCGCCCGACCCGGCCCTCGCGAACAGCCCGGTGACCCTGCGCGCCCAGCGCTCCATCGTGAAGGTGACCGGTACCGCCCAGAGCTGCGGCAAGGTCCTGGAGGGCACCGGCTTCGTCTTCGCCGACCGCCGGGTCATGACCAACGCGCATGTCGTAGGCGGCGTCGACGCGCCCACCGTGCAGATAGGCGGCGAGGGCCGCAAGTACGACGCCAGGGTCGTCCTGTACGACTGGAAGCGCGACATCGCCGTGCTCGACGTACCCGCCCTGCGGGCGCACGCCCTGCGGTTCTCCCCGCAGGACGCGTCCGGCGGCGACGGCGCGATCGTCGCGGGCTTCCCGGAGAACGGCTCGTACGACGTGCGCGCCGCACGCGTGCGCGGGCGCATCACGGCCAACGGCCCGGACATCTACCACCGCGGCACCGTCCGCCGGGACGTCTACTCGCTGTACACGATCGTCCGTCAGGGCAACTCGGGCGGCCCGCTGCTCACCCCCGACGGCCGGGTGTACGGCGTGGTGTTCGCCAAGTCCCTCGACGACGCCGACACGGGCTACGCCCTCACGGCGGACGAGATCCGGCCCGACATCGCGCGCGGACGCGCGGCGAACGAGCAGGTGGGCACGGACAGCTGCGCCCTGTGACGCCCCGGACAGAGCCCGGAAAGAGGCCCGGACAGAGGCCCGGAATCGGGCTCGGGAAGAAGGCCGGGAAGAAAGTCAGCCGCGCGGGTCAGCCGCGCGGGTGACGCAGACGCACGGACACCCAGCGGGCGCGGCGGCGCAGGATGTGCGGAATCCCCACGCGGAGGTCTCCTTCGGCGAGTTGCGGGTTGCCTCGCTGAGGCGTGCTCAAGCCGGCGGCCGAGCGGCGGTTGCGGGGTGCGTCACTGTAGTCGTGCGTCCAGCCCATACCCCGACGTGTGCCCCGCCCGAAGGTCGATAACCGCCTGAGCGCCGCCCAATTGGCCTATGCGGCAGGCATGTGGCCGTTCGGGGGACAAGTGTTCACGATCCGGATACTCCACGCATCGAGCCCGTCACCGAACGGTCACAAACGAACGCCGCCCACCGGCGCTCCCATCCGCCACCGGCGTGTGTCACCGGTCCGGCTCGGGATCCTTCAGCCAGTTGACCAGTTCCGCGGAGAACGCCACCGGGTCCTCCTCGTGCGGGAAGTGGCCGAGGCCGTCGAACAGGCGCCAGCGGTACGGCGCTTCGACGTACTCGCCCGAACCGGCCGCGCTGCGTGTGCGCGTCACCGGGTCCAGGGACCCGTGCAGATGCAGCGTGGGCACCCGCACCGGCCGCTTCATCCGGCGGTTGAACTGGATGCCGTCCGGGCGGGCCAGCGAACGCACCAGCCAGCGGTACGGCTCGATCGCGCAATGCGCGGTCGACGGGATGCACATGGCCCGCTGATAGATCTCCACCGCCTCGTCCTCCGGCGGGCGCGGCCCGGACCAGTCCCGGATCAGCCGGCCCACCAGCTCCCCGCCGCTCGCGGTGAGTTGACGCTCCGGGACCCATGGCCGCTGGAAACCCCAGATGTAGGAGTTGGCGGCCGTCTGGCGGGCGTCCCGCAGCATCGCCGCGCGCCAGCGCCGCGGATGCGGCATCGAGACGACGGCGAGGCGCCGGACGAGCTTGGGCCGCATCGCCGCCGCCGTCCACGCCAGATAGCCGCCCAGGTCATGGCCGACCAGCGCCGCGTCCGGCTCGCCGAGCGAGCGGATGACGCCGGTGACGTCGAGCGCGAGATTGGCGGGGTCGTACCCGCGGGGCGTACGGTCGCTGCCGCCGATGCCCCGCAGGTCCATCGCCACCGCCCGGTAGCCCGCGTCCGCGAGCGCCACCAGCTGGTGCCGCCAGGTCCACCAGAACTGCGGGAAGCCGTGCAGGAGCAGCACCAGGGGGCCGTCGCCGAGTTCGGCGATGTGGAAGCGCGCGCCGTTGGCGGCGACGTCCCTGTGCGTCACCTTTTCCCCGTGGGGAAGGTCGATCCGTACGGCCGAGGGGGCGGGGTCCGTCATGACGACGAGCGTGCCACAGCCTCGATGGCCGCGGGGGCCCGGTCTTCGGGCAGCTCGGGGCGCGGATGCGGCTTGGCGTTCTGCAGGACGCCCGCCGTCTCCTTCATGGAGGCGGCCACCTTCTGCGGGCCCTTGTCCTTCTTGGCCTTCTTCGCGAACGTCACGCCGATCAGCGCGAGGAGGCCGGCGACCAGCACGTTGGCCGCGAAGGACAGCAGGAAGCAGACCGCCAGGTTCCAGCCGCTCCAGGTCCGGATGCCGTAGGCGAGCGCGAAGTTGAGCATCGGCAGGGAGAACACCAGCACGGCGCCCGCCATCGAGAAGGCGCCGCCGCTCATCGCGCCCTTCTTCACGTCCCGCTTCAGCTGGGCCTTGGCCAGCGCGATCTCGTCGTGCACCAGCGCCGACAATTCGGTCGTCGCCGAGGCGAACAGCTGGCCGATGCTGCGTTCGGCGCCGACCGGGCTGCCGTCGGGTGCGCTCATCGCGTTCTCCCTCAGAGTTCTCTCGTGCCGCAGGCGTTCCGTCGGGTACGGGCGCCCCGCCGGCGCGGCCGTCCTGTCCGGCCGTCCCGCATCTGTGGCCGTCTTGTTTTGTACCGTCTCGTCAGATCATGCCGGACGGTCGTGCTCCTCGCCTGCCCCGCCCGGTACTTCCGCAAGCCCGTGGCGCGCCGCAGCCGCCCGCTCGGCGGCGATCCGCCGGTGTTCGGCGGCCTTGCGCTCGTGGATCTCGGCCATGCGCAGGTGGTAAGCGGGGTCGTCCTGCTCGTAGATGTCCGGGATGCCGTCGAGGTCCTCGTCGCGTTCCTCCTCCTCGCACAGCCTGCGGTACTTGGCGTTGCGTATCTTCAGCAGCACCGTCGCACACAGCGCCGCGATCAGCGATCCGGTGAGGACGGCCGCCTTGACCTCGTCGGCGAGGACGGCGTCGCCGGCGAAGGCGAGCTCCCCGATGAGCAGGGAGACGGTGAAGCCGATGCCGGCGAGGGAGGCCACCGCGAAGACATCGGCCCAGGCGATGTCCTCGCTGAGGGAGGCCCGGGTGAAGCGGACGGTGAGCCAGGTGCCGCCGAAGATGCCGAGTGTCTTGCCGAGGACGAGCCCCAGCACCACGCCGAGCGTCTCCGGCTTGGTGAACACATCCCCGAGCGCGCCGCCGGAGACGGTGACCCCGGCGCTGAACAGCGCGAACAGCGGCACGGCAAGCCCCGCGGACAGGGGCCGCGCCAGGTGCTCGATGTGCTCGCCCGGCGCGTGCTGCTCGCCCTCCCGGGTGGTGCAGCGCAGCATCAGGCCCATCGCCACGCCGGCGATGGTGGCGTGCACGCCGCTGTTGTACATCAGCGCCCAGATCACCACGGCCAGCGGCACATACACGTACCAGCCGCGCACGCCCTTGCGCAGCAGCAGCCAGAAGACCACCAGCCCGGCGGCGGCCCCGCCGAGCGCGGCGAAGTTCAGCCGGTCGGTGAAGAAGACGGCGATGATCAGGATCGCGAAGAGGTCGTCGACGACCGCGAGGGTGAGCAGGAAGGCGCGCAGCGAGCTGGGCAGGGAGGTGCCGATGACCGCGAGGACGGCGAGCGCGAAGGCGATGTCGGTGGCGGTGGGCACCGCCCAGCCCTGTGTGGAGCCGTGCCCGGTGAGGTTGGTGAGGGTGTAGACGAGCGCCGGTACGGCCATGCCGCACAGCGCGGCCACCACGGGCAGTACGGCCGCCCTGGGGGCGCGCAGGTCCCCGGCGACCAGCTCGCGCTTCAGCTCGATGCCGGCGACGAAGAAGAACACCGCGAGGAGGCCGTCGGCGGCCCAGTGGGCCACGGACAGGTCGAGGCCGAGCGAGCCGGGGCCGAGGTGGAAGTGGCTGACCGACTCGTAGCTGTGGCGGAGGGCCGGGACGTTCGCCCAGAGCAGCGCCGCCACGGAGGCGAGGAGCAGCAGGACGCCGCCGACCGTCTCGGTGCGCAGCGCGTCCGCGACGAAGGCACGCTCGGGCAGGGACAGACGTCCCAGGGCCTTGCGGGCGGTTTTGCGGGTACGGGGCGCGGCCACGGCGGGGACCTCCGGGTCGGTACGGCGATGATCACGCCGTCACGCGGAATCGCCGACGGCGCCGCCGACCAGACTTCCCGGCACACCCTGAGATCGCCATTTTACTCGATTTTGACGCCAGAGGTCAGTGAGCCGGACGGAAAGGGGTGCCCGGTGCCGATCCCGGGCACCCCTTTCGCCTAGTCCTCGCTGGGCGCCGCGGGCAGCTTGGCCTGGATGAGGTCCATGACCGTGCTGTCGGTCAGTGTGGTCACATCCCCCAGCTGACGGTTCTCGGCCACATCCCGCAGCAGCCGCCGCATGATCTTCCCGGAACGGGTCTTCGGCAGCTCGGCCACCGGCAGGATCCGCTTGGGCTTGGCGATCGGCCCGAGCGTGGCGCCCACGTGATCGCGCAGCTCGCCGACGAGCGCCTCGGTCTCCGCGGCCGTACCGCGCAGGATCACGAACGCGACGATCGCCTGGCCGGTGGTCTCGTCGGCGGCACCGACGACGGCCGCTTCGGCGACCGACGGGTGCGAGACGAGGGCCGACTCCACCTCCGTGGTGGAGATGTTGTGCCCGGACACGAGCATCACGTCGTCCACCCGGCCCAGCAGCCAGATGTCGCCGTCGTCGTCCTTCTTCGCGCCGTCACCGGCGAAGTACTTGCCCTCGAAGCGGGACCAGTAGGTGTCGATGAACCGCTGGTCGTCGCCCCAGATGGTGCGCAGCATCGACGGCCACGGCTCGGTGAGGACCAGGTAGCCCCCGCCGCCGTTCGGCACCTCGTTCGCCTCGTCGTCCACGACGGTCGCGCTGATGCCGGGCAGCGGGGTCTGCGCGGAGCCGGGCTTGGCGTCGGTGACGCCGGGCAGCGGCGAGATCATCATCGCGCCGGTCTCGGTCTGCCACCAGGTGTCCACGACGGGCGTCCGGTCCGCGCCGATGTTCTTGCGGTACCAGATCCACGCCTCGGGGTTGATGGGCTCGCCCACCGAGCCGAGGACGCGCAGGGAGGACAGGTCGAACTTGGCGGGGATGTCGTCGCCCCACTTCATGAACGTCCGGATCGCCGTCGGCGCGGTGTAGAGGATCGTGACCTTGTACTTCTGCACGATCTCCCAGAACCGGCCCTGGTGCGGGGTGTCCGGCGTGCCCTCGTACATGACCTGCGTGGCGCCGTTGGCCAGCGGGCCGTACACGATGTACGAGTGCCCGGTGACCCAGCCGACGTCGGCCGTGCACCAGTACACGTCCGTCTCCGGCTTGAGGTCGAAGACCGCCCAGTGGGTGTACGCCGTCTGGGTGAGGTAGCCGCCGGAGGTGTGCAGGATGCCCTTCGGCTTACCGGTCGTACCCGAGGTGTAGAGGATGAACAGCGGGTGCTCGGCCTCGAACGCCTCCGGGGTGTGCTCGGCGGACTGCCCGTCCACGAGCTCGTGCCACCACACGTCCCGGCCCTCGGTCCAGGCCACGT
This sequence comes from Streptomyces sp. NPDC001851, assembly GCF_040297165.1. NCBI lineage: Bacteria > Bacillati > Actinomycetota > Actinomycetes > Kitasatosporales > Streptomycetaceae > Streptomyces > Streptomyces sp. NPDC001851. Next base: position 193,379 of record NZ_JBEOYR010000009.1, read on the forward strand.
CCTGTCCGGTGCGGCGCACCACCAGCACGTGCTCGACGTTGTCGGCCTTCCGGATCGCCTCGTCCACGGCCGGCTTGAGCGCGGACGGCTTGCCGCGCCGGTAGCCGCCGTCGGAGGTGATGACGACCTTGGCGTCCGCGTCCTGGATCCGGGTCGCGAGCGCGTCCGCCGAGAAGCCGCCGAAGACCACCGAGTGCGCGGCGCCGATCCGGGCCGAGGCCAGCATCGCGATCGCCGTCTCCGGGATCATCGGCATATAGATGGCGACGCGGTCGCCCTTGCGGACACCCAGCTCCAGCAGGGCGTTGGCCGCCTTGGACACCTCGTCCTTCAGCTCGGCGTAGGTGATCGAGCGGCTGTCGCCTGGCTCACCCTCGAAGTGGATGGCGACCCGGTCCCCGTGCCCGGCCTCCACATGGCGGTCGACGCAGTTGTACGCGACGTTCAGCTCGCCGTCCTTGAACCACTTCGCGAACGGCGGGTTCGACCAGTCCAGCGTCTCGGTCGGTTCCTTGGCCCAGGTCAGCCGGCGGGCCTGCTCGGCCCAGAAGCCGAGCCTGTCAGCCTTGGCCTGTGCATACGCCTCCGCCGTGACGTTGGCATGCGCGGCCAGGTCGGCGGGTGGCGCGAACCTGCGTTCTTCCTTGAGCAGGTTGGCCAGGCTCTCGTTGCTCACGACATCTCCCTCTCGAAGGGTGTCCGTTGTGTCCCAGGCCACAGCTCATCAGACACGGGGGTCCGATGACAAGGGCCGACCGCAAAATTGGTTTAGACCTGTCGAGGCGGCGCTCTCGTCCGCCGGGCTCTCTGCTGTCTTCGCGGGCACCCCTTCCGTGACACTTGCCGTGACGTCCTCGAACACGTCGCCTTCTTCGGTCCGAGCGAGCAGATACGCCTGAGCCTCGCCCACGTGGAAGTACATGCCGTGCAGCTCCAGTTCGCCCCCGGCCAGTGCCCGGGCCACCGGACCGTGCGCCCGCAGGTGCTCCAGCTGCTGGATCACGTTGATCAGGCACAGCTGCTCCACCGCGTCCACCGGCGCCCGCCCGGCGATCCGGGGAAGGGCGCGCCGGTCGCCGGCCATCCGCGCCACGCTCGGCCGCCCGTGCCGGAGCCAGCGCCGCAGCGGGGTGCCAGGGGCGGCCCCGCCCGCATCGGACGTCGTTGCCAGCGCCTGCATCGCTCCGCAGCCCGAGTGCCCGCACACGGTGATGGAGCGCACGCCGAGCACGTCGACCGCGTACTCGACGGCGGCCGCCACCGAGTCGTCACCGTGCTCCTCGCCCGGCGGCGGCACCAGGTTGCCGATGTTGCGGACGACGAAGAGGTCGCCGGGACCACTGGCGGTGATCATCGACGTGACGAGTCGGGAGTCGGCGCAGGTGAGGAAGAGCTGCGCGGGTTGCTGGCCCTCCCGGGCGAGCCGCGCGAGCTCTCGCCGTACCAGCGGCGCGGTGTTGCGCTGGAACGAGCTGATGCCACGGACCAGTTCCCGGCCGGCCGGAGCGGCGACGGCTTCCGGGAAGCAGGACTGGTGGTTGCGCCAGGGCGTCCAGGGCCGGCACCGGCATCCGGCTGAGGGGATCGGCCCGGCGGTCCGCACTCCGCCGCGCCGGCCCGACAGCTCGGCCGTACCGCCCCGGGCCGTGTGTCCGCTGAGCCAGTCCTGCAGTGACTCGTACGCCGCGTGGTCCATGAACGACCCGTCCAACTCGACGACGGCGTGGGCGCCTTGGGGTACGAGATGCAGGGCTCGGCTGAGCCGGGGCACCGCGAGGAACGTCAGCTGTCCTCGGACACGTACGTGATGGACTCCTTCCTTCTCGTCGTGGGTGATGCGGGTGCGGGCAAGGCGGTTGAGGGCGACGGCGACCGCCACGGCGACACCGAGGAGCACGCCCTGGAGGACGCCGAGGAGCACCACGCCGAGCGTGGTCGCGGCGTAGACCGGCACTTCTCGGTGGCGCGTCACCGTGCGGATGTGGTGCAGGGACACCATCTGGATACCGACGGCCATGACCAGGGCGGCGAGGGAGGCGAGCGGGATCTCCTCCAGGGCCGGGACCATCAGCAGCGCGGCGACTACTACGAGAACGCCGTGCAGCATCGTGGAGTTCCGGCTCACGGCACCTGAATTCACATTCGCGGTGCTGCGCACGGCCACGCCGGCGACCGGCAGTCCGCCGAGCGCTCCGGAGACGATGTTGGCGGCGCCCTGGCCCAGCAGCTCCCGGTCCAGGTCCGAGCGTCGGACCCGGGGGAGGGGGCCGGGGCGCCCCGCGACCAGCTTGTCCACGGCCACCGCGCCGAGCAGCGACTGCACACTGCACACCAGGGTGGTAGTGAGCACGGCCGCAGCGAGGCCGAGCGCCGGGCCCTCGGGCAGTCCGGCCAGGGCGTGGCTGCGCCAGGACGGCAGGTCGACCCGGGGCAGGGTCAGTCCGGTCAGGGCCGCCGTGGCGGTGGCTCCGGTGACGGCGACGAGGGAGGCCGGCACGCCCCGGAGCAGCCGGCCGGCACGGCCGGGCAGGCGGGGCCAGGTCAGCAGCAGGGCGATCGTCAGCGCGCTCATCGAGACGGCGGCCGGGTGCAGATGGGCCAACTGGGCGGGCAGCGCGCGCAGGTTGGCGAGGACGGAGCTGTCCGGGCTGCCGCCGAGGACGATGTGCAGCTGGGCGACGGCGATGGTGATGCCGATGCCGGCGAGCATGCCGTGCACCACGGCCGGACTGACCGCGAGCGCGCCGCGCGCCACCCGGAGACAGCCGAGACCGAGCTGGGCGAGCCCGGCCAGGACGGTGATGCCGCAGGTCGTCCGCCAGCCGTAGCGGTGGATCAAGTCGGCGGTGACCACGGTGAGTCCGGCGGCGGGCCCGCTGACCTGGAGCGGGCAGCCGCCGAGCCGGCCGGCGACGATGCCGCCCGCGGCGGCGGCCACGAGACCGGCCTGGAGCGGAGCGCCGGTGGCCAGGGCGATGCCGAGGGACAGGGGCAGGGCGATCAGGAAGACCGCGAGGGACGCGGACAGATCGGCGCCCGCCACGGACAGGCGGCGCCGGCGGCCCGGCGACGGGCTGTGCGACGCGTGCGGGTGCGGCGTGTGCGGTGGTGCGCAGGCTGACATGGTCCCGTCTCCTCCGGGGCGGCAGGTCGCGGACTGGGCGGGATGGATCACCATCGGTAAATGAACCGTAATGAAACGTAAAGACAAGGCATAACTTTCCAGGGCAAATGGAGCAAAGCATCGCTCACTGGAGTGAATTAATCATTTGATCGGCTTGTCGTACTAATTCCTTCTCGCTCCTGTGCGACCTTGACGGCGCTGCCGTGCACAAGCCCGGCACATCACCAGAAAACGGCCCTCGTCAGCGTGTGCCCGAGAGAAGGAAGAAGGTGGGCGGAACATGGCCGCCACCCAGAGGATCGCCGTCGGCGCCGTGGTCGCCGCGGCCTGTGCCTCGTCGCTCGCCGGTTGCGCGACCGGCTCCAACGGTTCGAAGGAAGGGGCGTCCGGCCCGCAGAAGGGGGCGGCGGCCCCCGGGAGCGTGCTCCGGCTGATCGGGGACGGATCCACCGCGTACACCGGCGCACAGCCGTATCTGCCGAGACCCGAGCGGCTGAAGCCGGGTCAGAAGCCGCCGCAGTTCGTCGTGTTCTCCTGGGACGGCGCGGGCGAGGACAGCCAGAAGCTGTTCTCGCACTTCCGTAAGGTCGCCAAGGAGAACCACGCGGCCATGACGTTCTTCCTCAGCGGTGTGTACCTGCTGCCGGAGGAGAAGCGTGACCTGTACAAGCCTCCCCAGCATTCGCCGGGCAGCTCCGACATCGGCTTCAACGACGAGAAGGGGATCGCCGACACCGTCAAGCAGGCACGGCTGGCCTGGCTGGAGGGCCATGAGATCGGCACGCACTTCAACGGCCATTTCTGCGGGCCCGACGGCGGGGTCGGCACCTGGTCGGTGGACGAGTGGAAGAGCGAGATCGCCCAGGCCAAGCAGTTCGTGAAGGGCTGGAAGAGCAACAGCGGCATGAAGAGTTCGGCCCCGCTGCCCTTCGATTACGACAAGGAGCTGATCGGCGCCCGCACCCCCTGCCTCGAAGGTCAGCAGAACTTCATGAAGGCGGCCCGCGAGTTGGGCTTCCGCTATGACTCCAGCGGGGTCAACGACCAGGTGTGGCCCAAGAAGAAGGAGGGGCTGTGGGACGTGTCCATGCAGCTGGTGCCCTTCCCCGGGCACACCTATGAGCAGTTGACCATGGACTACAACTTCATGGTCAACCAGTCCGGCACCGAGACCCAGGGCGACCCGGACAAGTTCGACTACTGGGGGGACCAGATGCGCGACGGCCTCATCAAGGGCTTCTACCGGGCCTACGACGGCAACCGCGCGCCGCTGATCATCGGCAACCACTTCGAGTCCTGGAACGGCGGCACGTACATGCGGGCCGTCGAGGACACGGTGAAGGAGGTGTGCAACAAGCCCGACGTGCGCTGTGTGTCCTTCCACCAGCTGGTCGACTGGCTGGACGCCCAGGATCCGAAGACCCTGGAGAAGCTGCGCACCCTGAAGGTGGGCGAGGCTCCCAGGCAGGGCTGGGCGTCCTTCCTCTCCGGCCGCCCGGCCCCGGCGCCCAAGGGTGTGCCCGGGGCGCCGGCGGTCAAGCGGTAGGCGTCAGGCGGGGATCGCCACGCCCTCGCCGAGCACGAAGGCGGGGTCGACCTGCGCCGCCAGGTCGACCCCGGTGCGCTCGTTGCCCCACGCCTCGGCGTTCTTCAGGTGGAAGTGCACCATCTGGCGGGTGTAGCGCTCCCAGTCCCGCAGCTCGTACGTGGCGTCCGCGGTGGCCCGCAGGGTGTGCAGGGCCCGGGCGTTGGCCTCCTCCAGGAGGTCGAACCGCGGCGGGCGGCCCTTCTCCATGGCGCGCACCCAGTCCGAGCGCCCGACCGTCACGAGCAGGTCGTCTCCGACCTCCGCGCGCAGGAAGTCGATGTCGTCCTGCTCCTGGATCTTGTTGCCGACGACCTTCAGGGCGACACCGAAGTCGCGGGCGTACTCCTTGTACTGGCGGTAGACGGAGACCCCCTTCCGGGTGGGCTCGGCGACGAGGAACGTCATGTCGAAGCGGGTGAACATGCCGGAGGCGAAGGAGTCCGAGCCCGCCGTCATGTCGACCACGACGTACTCGTCGGGGCCGTCGACGAGGTGGTTCAGGAACAGCTCCACCGCTCCCGTCTTGGAGTGGTAGCAGGCGACCCCCAGGTCGGCGTCCGTGAAGGGGCCGGTGACCATCAAACGGACGGCGCCGCCGTCGAGTTCCACCGGGCGCGCACAGGCGTCGTAGACGGGATTCGGCTCCCGTACCCGGACCAGCCGCGAACCCTCGCCGGGCGGAGTCGTCTTGATCATGGTGGCGGCGGAGGGGATCCGCGGGTTGGCGCCGCGCAGGTAGTCCTTGATCAGCGGCAGCCGCTCGCCCATGGCGGGCAGCGCGGCGGCCTCCCTCTCGTCGAGGCCGAGCGCGGGCCCGAGGTGCTGGTTGATGTCGGCGTCGATGGCGACCACCGGGGCGCCGGAGGCCGCGAGGTGCCGGATGAAGAGGGAGGAGAGCGTGGTCTTGCCACTGCCGCCCTTCCCGACGAAAGCAATTTTCATGTTCACCAAGAGTAGTCAGTCGATAGCTGCATGTGGCAGGCTGAAGTGAAGAAGACCACTCCTTCGAGGGGTCGGCCGATGGGGTGCGTAGGGTCGTACTCATGAGTACGACAGGCGCGAACGCCGACCCGCTCGCCGCCCTGGGCTCGCTGCCCGGTGTGGCCGACTCCGTGGAGTCCGTGCGCAAGGCCGTGGACCGGGTCTACGGGCACCGGATCATGCGGCGCCGCAGCACCGAGATCACCTCCGAGGCCGCCCTGCGCGCCGCCCGCGGCTCCGCGGCGCTCTCCGGTGCCGACTGGGCCCTGGAGGAGGTGCGGCGGCGCACCGACTTCGGCGTCGACTCCGAGGCGCGGGTCATGGGCGCGGCCCTCCGGCTGTCGGCGGAGGCCGGACAGCTGCTGTCCATCTGGCGGCAGTCACCCCTGCGGGTGCTGGCCCGGCTGCACCTGGTGGCCGCGGCGAGCCAGGGCGACGAGGTCGGCCGGCCGCGCCAGGCCGGTGAGGCGGTGGACGAGCCGCTGATCGAGCTGCCGCTGCCGGACGTCCGGGAGGTCTCCGGCCGACTGGAGGGGCTCGCGGACCTGATCATCGCGGGGACGTCCGCTCCCGCGCTGGTGACCGCCGCCGTGGTGCACGGCGAGCTGCTCGCGCTGCGGCCCTTTGTGTCCCACAACGGCCTGGTCGCGCGCACGGCCGAGCGGATCGTCCTGATCGGCAGCGGCCTGGACCCGAAGGCGATCTGCCCGGCCGAGGTCGGCCACGCCGAACTGGGCCGCGCGGCCTATCTGGCGGCGCTGGACGGCTACGTCTCCGGCACCCCGGAGGGCATGGCGGCCTGGATCGCGCACTGCGGCAGGGCGGTCGAGCTGGGTGCGCGCGAGTCGACGGCGGTGTGCGAGGCACTGCAGCGCGGCGCGGCCTGAGAGGGTCACCCGGCGCTGTCCGGGGCATGAGTTGCGGCGGTACGAGTGCTCGTACCGCCGCTGGCATGCTCACCGGGTTACCAAGCGTCCTCGATATGTGCCCATCAGGTCGGGGACTTTGCCCGTCACCTGGTGCGGCTGGCCCGTAATCGACGGGTCGACGTCGCGTGGGTGCCCGATGTCCATGCTGGGTCCGTGGGCCAAGTGCGTAGTAGTAGGGGATCCTCTCGGATGTCCTTTGGTCTCGCGGGCCTAAGGCCTTTGTACCGCGAGACGGGGGGAAGCGGAAGCCCTGCCTTCCGTTCTTTACTTTCAGGTTCAAACGAGGGCGAAACGGGCGCAGCTCCGGCGGCGCTCCGGTTCCGGCGGTGCTCCGGCTCAGGCACCGCTCCGGCTCAGGCGGTGCTCCGGCGCCGGCTGGCGTACCAGACGAGCCCCGCGGTCGCGGCCGCCGCTCCCACGGCAGCCGCCGCGACCAGCGCCGGGCGGGGCGGTACCGAGAACGTCGGCAGCCGCTTCTTGAGCGGGACCGGCCGGCGGAACTCCAGGACCGGCCACCCCCGTGCGAGTGCCTCGCGGCGCAGCGCGCGGTCCGGGTTCACCGCGTGCGGATGCCCGACCGCCTGGAGCATCGGCAGATCGGTCGCGGAGTCGCTGTAGGCGTAGCAGCGGTCGAGGTCGTAGCCCTCGGACACGGCCAGCTCCCGGATCGCCTCGGCCTTGGTCGGGCCGTAGGCGTAGTACTCCACCTCTCCGGTGAAGCAGCCGTCCTCGCCGACGACCATGCGCGTCGCGACCACCCGGTCCGCGCCGAGCAGCTCGCCGACGGGCTCCACCACCTCGGCGCCCGACGTCGACACGATCACCACGTCCCGCCCGGCCGTGTGGTGCTCCTCGATGAGGGAGGCGGCCTCGTCGTAGATGATCGGGTCGATGAGGTCGTGCAGGGTCTCGGCGACGATCTCCCGGACCTGCTGCACGTTCCAGCCGCGGCACATGGCGGACAGATACTCGCGCATGCGCTCCATCTGGTCGTGGTCCAGGCCGCCCGCCAGGAAGACGAACTGGGCGTATGCGGTGCGCAGCGCGGCCCTGCGGTTGATCAGTCCGCCTTGGTAGAAGGACTTGCTGAAGGTGAGCGTGCTCGACTTCGCAATGACCGTCTTGTCCAGGTCAAAGAAGGCTGCTGCGCGGGGCAAGGAGTGGTTTTCCACGTCCCAGAGCATAGGTGCAGCCCATTCGGCGTAAGGTGAGCGCGTGGGTTTGCCTGAGAGGGCTCTCGGGTACACCATGGAAGTCACGGATCGTTCGCGACCGTGCTAACCCGGTCCGGCTCCTCCCCCCCCGAGTCGGCCGTGGAGACGACCCCCGCTCTCCCCCCCGGCGGGGGTCGTCGCATGTCCGGATGGGTTTTCCCCTCCCTCCCCCCGTCTTCCGCACGGCTGCGGTCCCGGCGTCCTGCCACCCCGGCCGCCGCGTCGACCGGCCTACGCTCCGTCACTCACGGTAATCATCGTGCTGCGCTGTGGAAGTCGCACGGGCATCAGTACACCCATCACCGGTATGGGTGATGGCGATATTCACAGCCACCGAGTTGTCCACAGTTTTCGACCAAGATCCACCTGATTTCGCGGATCGCTGCACCGTGATTCCCACGCGCTCGGGCCATGGCGAGTTCATGGCCCGTTCCGATTGCCGGAGCGCGTGTGGCCGGTTTCCGCCGGCCGTTCATATGGGGGACCGCTTGCCGGTTCTTCACACCTTTGGGAATCGCGTGGCGGCAGGGGCTGCGCGGCCCATGCAGCGAAGGGGGAACACACGTGACCGCAGCCATCACCCACGACCCGCCGCCCGGCAGCGGAGACCGGCCGGGCCGGCCGCTCATCGTCACCGAGGACGCCGAAATCCTGGACGACCTGCTGCGCCTGTGCGCGGCCGCGGGCGCCACACCCGAGGTCCACCACGGCGTACCGGAACACGGCGACGGCTGGGAAACGGCCCCGCTGGTGCTCGTCGGCGACGACGCCGCACGCCGGCTCGGCGGGGCCACGCGCCGGCGCGGAGTCGTGCTGGTCGGCCGTGACCAGGACGACCCGGGGGTGTGGAAACGCGCCGTCGAGATCGGCGCCGACCACGTCCTGATGCTGCCCGACGGCGAACAGTGGCTGGTCGACCGGATCGCCGACGTCGCCGAGGGAGTCGGCCGCCCCGCCCTCACCGTCGGGGTGATCGGCGGCCGGGGCGGGGCCGGCGCCTCCACGCTCGCGTGCGCGCTCGCCGTCACCTCCGCGCGCGAGGGCCTGCGCACCCTCCTCGTGGACGCCGATCCGCTCGGCGGCGGACTCGACGTACTCCTCGGCGGTGAGAGCACCGACGGACTGCGCTGGCCCGCCTTCGCCGCCTCCCGCGGCCGGGTCGGCGGCGGCGCCCTGGAGGAGTCGCTGCCCGAACTGCACTCCCTCCGGGTGCTGAGCTGGGACCGCGGCGACTGCGTCGCCATCCCGCCGCAGGCGGTGCGCGCGGTGCTCGCCGCCGCCCGGCGGCGCGGCGGCACGGTCGTGGTTGACCTGCCCCGCCGCCTCGACGACGGGGTCGCCGAAGCCCTCGCCCAGCTCGACATGGCGCTGCTCGTCGTCCCCGCCGAGCTGCGCGCGGTCGCGGCCGCCGGGCGGGTCGCCTCCGCTGTCGGCATGGTCGTGCGCGACCTGCGCGTGGCGGTGCGCGGGCCGTACGCACCGGGTCTGGACGACCAGGAGGTGGCCCGCCTGCTCGGCCTGCCGCTGGCCGGCGAGGTCCCGGTCGAACCGCCGCTGCTGCACCCGCGGGGCGGCGCGAAACCGCCGGGCGCGACCGCACGCGGCCCGCTCGCCCGCTTCTGCGTGAACTTCTGGGAGCGGGCGCTGGTCGAGGCGGGAGGCCCGCGATGATCCACCCCGGACTCGACCGCGCGGACGGCGCCGCCCTGCTCGACGGCGTGCGGCGCCGACTGGCCGAGAGCGGCGCCGAACCCACCCCCGCGCGCGTGGCGCAGGCGCTGCGCGAACAGGGCCGGGTACTCGGCGACGCCGAGGTCCTCGGCGCGGCCCGGCAGCTGAGGTCCGAACTCGTCGGCGCCGGTCCTCTGGAGCCGCTGCTCGCCGACCCGGACGTCACCGACGTCCTGGTGTCCGCCCCGGACCGGGTGTGGGTCGACCGCGGCGGCGGACTGGAGCTGACCGCGGTGACCTTCCCCGACGCGGCGGCCGTACGACGCCTCGCGCAGCGGCTGGCCGCCGTGGCCGGACGACGGCTGGACGACGCCCGGCCGTGGGCGGACGCCCGGCTGCCCGACGGGACCCGGCTGCACGCTGTGCTGCCCCCGGTCGCCGTCGGCTGCACCTGCCTGGCCCTCAGGGTCGTACGGCCCCGGGCCTTCACGCTGGAGGAGCTGGTCGAGGCCGGCACGGTGCCACCCGGCGGCGAGGGGATCCTGCGGGCGCTGCTGGCGGCCCGGCTGTCCTTCCTGGTCAGCGGCGGCACCGGAAGCGGCAAGACGACCTTGCTCAGCGCCCTGCTGGGCCTGGTCGGCGCGGGCGAGCGGATCGTCCTCGCCGAGGACTCGGCCGAGCTGCGACCGGACCACCCGCATGTCGTCCGGCTGGAGACCCGGCCAGCCAACCAGGAGGGGGCCGGCCTGGTCACCCTGGAGGACCTCGTCCGGCAGGCGCTGCGGATGCGCCCCGACCGGCTCGTCGTCGGAGAGGTCCGCGGCCCGGAGGTCGTGCATCTGCTCGCGGCTCTCAACACCGGCCATGAGGGCGGCTGTTGCACGATCCACGCCAACGCCGCCGCGGATGTGCCGGCCCGCCTGGAGGCGCTGGCCACGGCCGCGGGACTGGACCGGGCCGCGCTGCACAGCCAGCTGGCGGCCGCGCTCTCCGTGGTCCTGCACCTTCTGCGGGACCGGTCCGGGCGGCGCCGGATCGCCGAGGTGCATGTGCTGGAGCGGGACGCCACGGGGTTGGTCCACACGGTGCCGGCGCTGCGGTGGGGCGAGCGGGCCTTCCTGCGGGAGCGGGGCTGGGAGCGGCTGCGGCACCTCCTGGACGCGGCGGGCGAGCTCGGGGACGGCGGAGAGAGGTGGCGGAAGTGACCGGTGGGACGTCGATGGGGGCGGCGCTGGTCTGTCTCGGTGCGCTGGCCTGGCTGCTGGGCGGCCGGCACTACGGGATGCGGCGGGCGCGGCTGCTGCTCGCGGGCGGCGGAGTGGTGGCGACCGGCCCGCCCGCCTGGGACCAGGCCCTCGCGGAACTGCGGCGGCTGCGCGGCCGGTTGGGCCCCGAGTGGTGGGCGCTCGCGGCCGGTCTGCTGCTCGGGCTGCTGGGGACCTCGCCGATTCCGGTGGTCGCGGGCGCGGCCGGGGTCCCGGTGCTGCGCCGGGTACGGCTGGCCCACCGGGCCCGGCGCGTCCGCGAGCGGCGGGCGGACACGGTGATCGCCCTGTGCGGGGCCCTCGCCGGGGAAGTGCGCGCCGGACGGCAGCCGGGCGAGGCGCTGCTGCGGGCCGCGCGGGATTCCGGCGGGCTCGGTGAGGCGCAGGCGGCCGTGGTCGCGGCCGCGCGGTTCGGCGGGGACGTGCCCGGCGCGCTCGCCGCGGCGGCCCGGCAGCCGGGTGCGGAGGGCCTGCTCGGGCTGGCCGCGTGCTGGCGGGTGGCCGTGGACCAGGGCGCGGGACTGGCGGCGGGTCTGGACCGGCTGGACGCGGCCCTGCGCGCGGAGCGGGACCAGCGCGCCGATCTCCGCGCACAGTTGGCGGGCGCTCGGGCGACCACCGTGCTGCTCGCCGTACTGCCCGCCCTCGGTCTGCTCCTCGGCACGGCCATGGGCGCGGACCCGCTCCGCGTACTCCTGCACACCGGCGCCGGCCTCGGCTGCCTGGCGACCGGATCGGCGTTCGAGGCAGCCGGGCTGTGGTGGGCCGTGCGGATCGTGCGGGGAGCGGTGTGAGCGGGCGCGCGGCCGGGGGCGTGCGGGAAGTGGCCGGAGACGAGGAGGGGAGAGCGGCGTGCGGACACGACATGCGGGGCGGCTCGCCGGAAGTGGCCCGCGATGAGCGGGCGAACGGTGTGGGGTGCGCGGCGTGCGGTGGGGTGCGCGGTCCGGCAGACGGGGGGAGAGCGGGCGGTATGAGCGGGGAACTTGTCCACAGGCTGGGGATGGCCGGGGTCGTGGCACTGGCTCTCGGCTGGGCGGTTCGGCGGCTGCATCTGGTCCGGCGGCGTCGGACGCGGCGTCGGGTGGCCGAGCTGCTGGGCCGGGACGTCACGGCCGCGAGGCGGAGGTTCACGCCGGCGGGCGCGGTACGGCGGTGGCTGCCGCCGGCCGGAGCGGCGTGCGGGGCGTGGGTTCTGGTCGGTGGCGTGACCGGGGCCGCGCTGGGCCTGGTAGCCGGTGTGGTGCTGTGGCGATGGCGCAGCCGCCAGTCGGCGGCCGGTCGTACTGAGCCGGTCGACACCGCCGCAGCCGCGCGCCAGCTCCCGCTCGCCGCCGACCTGCTGGCCGCCTGCATCGCGGCCGGTGCGGGGCCGGTGCCGGCGGCCCAGGCGGTGGGGGAGGCGCTCGGCGGACACGTCGGGGAGGCGCTGGCGCGGGGCGCGGCGGAGGTACGGCTCGGTGGTGAACCGGCGGATGCCTGGCGGTGTTTGGCCGAGCTGCCCGGCGCCGGAGCCCTGGCCCGGCTGCTGCAGCGCGCCGACGAGTCCGGGCTCCCGGCGGCGGGCCCGGCCGCCCGTCTCGCCTCCGACGCACGCGCCCAGTGGGCCCGCACCGCGACGGCCCGTGCCCGCCGCGCGGCCGTACTGATGTCCGCGCCGGTGGGCCTGTGCTTCCTGCCCGCCTTCATCGCGGTCGGTGTGCTGCCCGTCGTGATCGGCCTGGCGGGCAGGGTGATGGGAGGCAGGTGAGGCGTACGAGGACGGACGAGCACGACAAGCCTGAGCAGGCGAACAGAACCACGGAAGACCTGAACCTCACGGGGGTTGGAATGAGCAAGAAGACCGAGCAAGCGGCGGTGCGGCTGCGGCGGAAGTGCCGCGCGGACGCCGGAATGGTGACGTCCGAGTACGCGATGGGCATCATCGCGGCCGTCGGGTTCGCGTTGCTGCTCTACGAGGTCGTCACCAGCGGCCAGGTCCGGACGGAGCTTCAGGACATCGTGAAGAAGGCCCTCAGTGCGCGGATGTGAGCGACGCGCGGACCGGGGGTTCGTCACCGCGGAGGCGGCCGTGGTGCTCTGCGTACTGGTGGCGTTCACCATGGCGCTGGTCTGGGGGCTGCTTGCGGTGGCCGCACGGATCCAGTGCGTGGACGCCGCCCGTGTGGGCGCCCGGGCCGCCGCCCGCCAGGATCCGGCGGACGCGGTCGAGACGGTGACCCGGCAGGCGGCGCCGCGCGGGGCTCGGGTGACGGTCGGGCGCGAGGGCGACCAGGTCCGGGTGACGGTGGTGGCCAGGCCGCCGGTGCTGAGCGGACTGCCGTTCGAGGTGCGGGAGGAGGCCGTCGCGCCGGCCGAGGACACCACGGGGGCCGGGGAGGCGGGGCCATGAGGCGAGGCGTGGCGAGGGGAGGTGCGGTGAGGGGTGCGGCGCACGACCGGCGGAACTCCGACCGGGGGTCCGCCACCGTGTGGAGCCTGGGAGTGATCGCCGTGCTGTGCGCGGTGTTCGGCGCCGTGCTCGCGCTCGGACAGGCCGTCGTGGTCCGGCACCGGGCGGCCGGCGGCGCGGACCTGGCGGCCCTCGCGGCGGCGGCCCACTGGACCGAGGGCGGTGCGGCGGCCTGCGCACGGGCGGAGAAGACGGCGGCAGCCGACGGGGTGCGGCTGGTGCGGTGCACGATCGCCGGCGAGACCTCGGACGTGACGGCGGCCGCGGGAAGAGGACCGTTCGCGGCGGAAGTCAGGGCCAGAGCCGGGCCGGCGGGCCCGGCACCGGACGCCCTCAACCGCGGGGCGCCCGCCCCGGAGCCGTCCCGTCCAGGCTCTCGGGGTCCTCTGAGGGCACCCGGCTCTCCCCGTCCGGCTTCTCCTCCGGCGCTCCCCGCAGGAGCACCGTGAGAAGCCGCACCGCACCCCGCTTGTGCAAGGGATCGTTGCCGTTGCCGCACTTGGGGGACTGGATGCAGGAGGGGCAGCCGGCCTCGCACTCGCAGGAGGCGATCGCCTCACGGGTGGCGGTGAGCCAGGCGCGGGCGGTGTGGAAGGCCCGCTCGGCGAAGCCCGCGCCGCCCGGGTGGCCGTCGTACACGAAGACCGTGGGCAGGAGCGTGTCGGGGTGCAGGGGCACGGACACGCCGCCGATGTCCCAGCGGTCGCAGGTCGCGAACAGGGGCAGCATGCCGATCGAGGCGTGCTCGGCGGCGTGCAGGGAGCCGCCGAGGATCTCCGGGATGATCCGGGCCTCGTCCAGCTGGTCCTCGGTGACCGTCCACCACACCGCGCGGGTGCGCAGCGTACGAGGGGGGAGGTCGAGTTTCGTCTCGCCCAGCACTTCACCGGTGATGACGCGTCGGCGGAGGTAGGAGACCACCTGGTTGGTGACCTCGACCGAGCCGTAGCAGAGGCGGGCCGCGCCCCACGGGATCTCGGTGTCCGTCTCCAGGATGGAGATCGACGTGGTGTCGCGGGCGACCGTGGAGTACGGCGGGTCGGCCTGCTCGACCAGGGCCACCGCGTCCTCCAGGTCCAGCCGGCGCACCAGGTAGGTGCGGCCCTGGTGCAGGTGGACCGCGCCCTCGTGGACCGTGGAGTGCGCGGCGCCCGCGTCGACCGTGCCGAGCAGCCGGCCCGTGCCGGACTCGACGACCTGCACCGGGCGCCCGCCCGCGCCGCGGATGTCGGTCAGGTCGGCGGCCCGCTCCCGGCGCGTCCAGTGCCAGGCCTTCGTCCGCCGGCGGAGCAGCTTCGCGGCCTCCAGCTGCGGCAGTACGTCCGCGCAGGCGGGGCCGAAGAGGTCCAGGTCCTCCTCGGACAGCGGGAGTTCCGCGGCGGCGGCGCACAGGTGCGGGGCGAGGACGTAGGGGTTGTCCGGGTCGAGGACGGTCGATTCCACCGGCTGGTCGAACAGGGCCTCGGGGTGGTGGACCAGGAAGGTGTCCAGCGGGTCGTCGCGGGCCACCAGCACGGCGAGCGCGCCCTGTCCGGAGCGGCCCGCGCGGCCCGCCTGCTGCCACAGGGACGCGCGCGTGCCCGGATAGCCGGCGATCACCACGGCGTCCAGACCGGAGACGTCCACGCCCAGCTCCAGGGCCGTCGTGGCGGCCAGGCCGAGAAGGTCGCCGGAGTGCAGGGCGCGTTCCAGGGCGCGGCGCTCCTCGGGGAGGTAGCCGCCGCGGTAGGCCGCGACACGCCGGACCAGGGAGCGGTCGACCTCGGCGAGCTTCTCCTGGGCGATCACCGAGATCAGCTCGGCGCCGCGCCGGGACCGTACGAAGGCGACCGAGCGCACGCCCTGCACCGTCAGGTCGGTCAGCAGATCGGCGGTCTCGGCGGTGGCGGTGCGCCGTACGGGTGCGCCCCGCTCGCCGTGCAGGTCGGTGAGCGGGGGTTCCCAGAGGGCGAAGACGAGTTCGCCGCGCGGGGAGGCGTCGTCGGCGACCTCGGTCACCGGCAGCCCGGTCAGCCGGCGGGCGGCGACGGCGGGCTCGGCGGCGGTCGCCGAGGCCAGCAGGAACACGGGTGAGGTGCCGTAGCGGGCGCACAGGCGGCGCAGCCGGCGCAGCACCTGGGCCACGTGCGAGCCGAAGACGCCCCGGTAGGTGTGGCACTCGTCGATGACGACGTACCTGAGCGATTTCAGGAAGGAGGACCAGCGCGGGTGGGAGGGGAGTATCCCGCGGTGCAGCATGTCGGGGTTGGTGAGGACGTAGTTGGCGTACTGGCGGATCCACTCCCGTTCCTCGAACGGGGTGTCGCCGTCGTACACGGCCGGGCGCACGGCGGTGCCCAGAGGTTGTGAAAGTTCCTTCACCGACCGGCACTGATCCGCCGCGAGCGCCTTGGTGGGGGCCAGGTAGAGGGCGGTGGCCCCGCGGCCGTTCGGCGCCTGTGAGCCGTCCAGGAGGGTGGACAGGACGGGAACGAGGTACGCCAGGGACTTGCCCGACGCGGTGCCGGTGGCGACCACCACGGAGTCGCCGTCCAGGGCGTGCTCGGCGGCCAGCGCCTGGTGCGCCCACGGGTGCTCGATGCCGCACGCCTGGACGGCCGCGATCACCTCGGACCGAATCCGGTCAGGCCAGACGGCATGGCGGCCCGCGCGCGGGGGCAAGTGCTCCGTATGAGTGATGCGCGCAGACCGGCTCGGCCCCGAGGCGAGCCGGTCCAGGACCACGCCCGGAGACGGGCGGGACGCCGGGTCCGCCGGGGATCGATCGGATCGGTGATTCTTGGCCATCGGCACCGAGTGTGTCACTGGCGTGACGGACAATGGAGCCAAGGCGTCGTGCACGCCTGCCGGTAAGTGATTGAATGCCATCGCGGCTGGCGATGCGTCCCGGGGGCCGCAAGTCGGGTGCCCGAGGGGCGACCGCTCGATAGCAAGGTGCTGGAGGATCCGTGGACCTGTCCCTGTCGACCCGTACCGTCGGCGATCGCACGGTCGTCGAGGTCGGTGGCGAAATCGATGTATACACCGCGCCCAAGCTGCGCGAGCAGCTGGTCGAGCTGGTGAACGACGGGAATTTCCACCTCGTCGTGGACATGGAGGGCGTGGACTTCCTCGACTCCACCGGGCTCGGCGTACTGGTCGGCGGCCTGAAGCGAGTGCGTGCCCATGAGGGCTCGCTGCGCCTGGTCTGCAACCAGGAGCGCATTCTCAAGATCTTCCGCATCACCGGCCTCACCAAGGTGTTTCCGATCCACACCTCGGTCGATGAAGCGGTGGCGGCCACCGACTGACCCAGGACCCGTCACCGGCGCCGGGCTCCCGACGGGGCCCGGACGCCGGGCGGTTCCGGCCGGGCCGATGAAGTGGCCCGGGCACAGAAGCACACCAGGGGGTGCGGGCTCACGGCGGCCCCGCCCCCGACCGCACGCCCGTAGTCGCGAGGGGGATGCATGGCCATCGTCGAACTCCGCTTCAGCGCGCTGCCCGAGCACGTCCGGACCGCCCGGCTGGTGGCGGCCGCGGTGGCACGCAGGGCCGGAGTGGACGAGGCCGTCCTCGACGAGGTCCGGCTCGCCGTCGGCGAAGCCTGCTCCCGTGCCGTCGGACTCCACCAGAGCAGCGGCATCAGCGCGCCCGTGAAGGTGGCGCTGATCGAGGAGGAGAAACAGTTCTCCATCGAGGTCGGCGACGAGGCGCCGCACGCCACGCCGGGCGACACGCCCGGCGCGCAGGGCGCCGAGGCGGAGATCGAGGAGGACGAGATGGGCCTCGCGGTCATCAGCGGCCTCGTCGACGACGTGGAGGTCACCACCGGACAGGACGGCGGCCTGATCCGGATGACCTGGCCGACCGCACCGCCGGCCGCGGCACTTCTCTGACGCCGTCGCACCACCTCACGAGGGCCCTGCCTGGCAGGGCCCTCGGTGTTTTTCTCACACGAATGAGACGCCCTCCCGAATTCGTGAAGGAATTCACGATCATCCGCGATCATTCACCAATGCCTTCAGGGCATTACTCCATTCGGGTGGAGTGGCGGGATCTCGATCACTACTAATGAGCCGGTGGAGGCTAATTCCGCTTACCGCGCTCTGTTGAGATCACTCCGGGGTACCTAGAATCCGTCCACATCTTGAGCTCAGCCCAAGCGTCAAGGAGGACGAATGGCGGGGCTTTCCATCCCTCAGTCGGATCACCCCACATCTCTCGCAGCAGCGGTTCTGACCGACGACAACCGGATCATCGTGGCCGCCATCGCGGCGGTCGCCCTGGCCGCGCTGGTGGTGGCGGGGATCCTGGTGCGCCAGGTGCTGGCCGCGGGCGAGGGCACCGACAGCATGAAGCGGATCGCCGAGGCGGTCCAGGAAGGTGCGAAGGCGTATCTCGCCCGGCAGCTGCGCACGCTCGGCGTATTCGCTGTCGTCGTCTTCTTCCTGCTCATGCTGCTGCCCGCGGACGACTGGAATCAGCGTGCCGGTCGATCGGTGTTCTTCCTGATCGGTGCGGCGTTCTCGGCGGCCACCGGCTATATCGGCATGTGGCTGGCCGTGCGCAGCAATGTGCGGGTCGCCGCGGCGGCCCGGGAGGCCACACCGGCACCAGGAGAACCGGAAAAGGATCTCACCAGCGTCTCGCACACCGCGATGAAGATCGCATTTCGCACGGGCGGCGTCGTCGGCATGTTCACGGTGGGGCTCGGCCTGCTGGGCGCCTCCTGCGTGGTGCTGGTGTACGCGGCCAACGCGCCGAAGGTGCTGGAGGGCTTCGGCCTCGGCGCCGCCCTGATCGCCATGTTCATGCGGGTGGGCGGCGGCATCTTCACCAAGGCCGCCGACGTCGGCGCCGACCTGGTCGGCAAGGTCGAGCAGGGCATTCCGGAGGACGACCCGCGCAATGCCGCGACCATCGCCGACAACGTGGGCGACAACGTCGGCGACTGCGCGGGCATGGCGGCCGACCTCTTCGAGTCGTACGCCGTGACCCTGGTGGCCGCGCTGATCCTCGGCAAGGCCGCCTTCGGCGACTCCGGACTGGCGTTCCCGCTGCTGGTGCCCGCCATCGGCGTCATCACGGCGATGATCGGCATCTTCGCGGTCGCGCCCCGCCGCGCCGACCGCAGCGGCATGACCGCGATCAACCGCGGCTTCTTCATCTCCGCGGTGATCTCCCTCGCGCTGGTCGCGGTCGCGGTCTTCGTCTACCTGCCGTCGAAGTACTCCGCCCTCGACGGGGTCACGGAGGCGGCGATCAGGGGCAAGGACGGCGACCCGCGGATCCTCGCCCTGGTCGCGGTGGCGATCGGCATCCTGCTCGCCGCCGTCATCCAGCAGCTGACCGGCTACTTCACCGAGACCAACCGCCGCCCGGTGCGGGACATCGGCAAGACCTCGCTCACCGGCCCGGCCACCGTCATCCTGTCCGGCATCTCGGTCGGCCTGGAATCCGCCGTCTACACCGCGCTGCTCATCGGGCTCGGCGTGTACGGGGCGTTCCTGCTCGGCGGGACGTCGATCATGCTCGCGCTGTTCGCGGTAGCGCTGGCCGGCACCGGCCTGCTCACCACGGTCGGCGTGATCGTCGCCATGGACACCTTCGGGCCGGTCTCCGACAACGCGCAGGGCATCGCCGAGATGTCCGGCGACGTAGTGGGCGCGGGCGCACAGGTGCTCACCAACCTGGACGCGGTCGGCAACACGACCAAGGCCATCACCAAGGGCATCGCCATCGCCACCGCCGTCCTCGCCGCGTCGGCGCTGTTCGGGTCGTACCGCGACGCGATCACCACCAACGTGCAGGCCGTCGGGACGAAGCTCACCGGCCCGGGCGCGCCGCTGAGTCTGTCGCTGGACATCTCGCAGCCCAGCAACCTCGTCGGCCTCATCGCGGGCGCGGCGGTCGTCTTCCTCTTCTCCGGACTGGCCATCAACGCCGTGTCCCGCTCGGCGGGTTCGGTGGTGTTCGAGGTGCGGCGGCAGTTCCGGGAGAAGCCCGGGATCATGGACTTCACCGAGAAGCCCGAGTACGGCAAGGTCGTCGACATCTGCACCAAGGACGCCCTCAGGGAGCTGGCCACGCCCGGTCTGCTCGCCGTCATGGCGCCGATCTTCGTCGGGTTCACGCTCGGCGTCGGCTCGCTGGGTTCCTACCTCGCCGGCGCGATCGGCGCGGGCACGCTGATGGCGGTGTTCCTCGCCAACTCCGGTGGCGCCTGGGACAACGCCAAGAAGCTGGTGGAGGACGGCCATCACGGCGGCAAGGGCAGCGAGGCCCACGCGGCCACGGTGATCGGCGACACGGTCGGCGACCCCTTCAAGGACACCGCAGGACCGGCGATCAACCCGCTGCTCAAGGTCATGAACCTGGTCTCGCTGCTCATCGCGCCCGCGGTGATCAAGTTCTCCTACGGCAGCGACAAGAACCTCGGTGTACGGATCGGGGTCGCGATCCTCGCGCTCCTGGTGATCGTCGTCGCCGTGTACGTGTCCAAGCGGCGCGGAATCGCCGTCGGCGACGAGGAGAGCGTCGAACGGGTCGCCAACTCGGCGAACACGGCGGTGGTTTCGTAGCCGTACCTCGGGTTCTGTTCGAGAAGCCCTGCTCAACGGGCGGGCGGGCGGCGCGTACTGACGTGCCGCCCGCCGTTCGTGTTCACGGGGCCGGCTGTGGGCGCGTCTCGGGCGGGGCTGCGGGCGGCTGGGGGCTCGCCCGTGTGGTGAGCCTTCTCTCGCATGGTGCAAAGAGTCACAAAGGGTGCCTCCGAGGGCGTTCGGGGTGCGGAGGGTGTGGGTCCGCCGTGTAGGGTCCGTGGGCCGAGAGCCATGGAAGGGGCCAATCCGGTGAACAAGAAGCTCGTGGCCGCACTGTCCGGCGGTTCGGTACTCGTGATGGCGCTGTCGGGATGCAGCAGCAGCAGCGGCGGCGGTGGCGGCGACAAGGGGCCCGACCCCAAGCTGGTCGCCTGGGCCAAGTCGGTGTGCGACGCGGTGCCCGCACAGGACGCCAAGATCAAGGCGGCGAACGCGTCGATCGCGGCCATCGCCACCAACAGCAACCTGCCGCCCAAGAGTGCCCAGAAGACCTACTCGCAGGCCTTCCAGGACATGTCCGACGGCTACAAGGCGCTCGCTGACGCCCTCAACGGTGCCGGAGCCCCTCCCGGGGTCGGCGACGGCGCCAAGCGGCAGCAGGACGCCGCCAAGAACCTCGCCGGTCTCTCCGCGTCGTACGCCGCCCTGAAGAAGAAGGTCGACGGGCTCGACACCAAGGACCAGGGCAAGTTCGCCAAGGGCCTCAAGGACGTCGCCGCCACCCAGACCAGGGAGGTCGGCAAGCAGAGCGAAAGCGGCACGGAGGCGCTGAAGCGGCTGGAGCAGGGCGACGTCAAGAAGGCGATGGCCGAGCAGGCCAGCTGCAAGAAGGCCGCGTCGTCGGCGTCGGCCGCCCCCTCGTCGTCGGCGGGCTGACGCGGCCCGTCATGGGGCGGCGCGTGAGCGGTGGCTCACGGCGACGGCTTACGAGGGTGGTGCACGGCCGGCGGCTCGCGGCGGCCGGCGGTTCACACCCGACGGGAAGCCGGTCGCCTCTCTCGGGCGGCCCGCCCGGCACCGGCCGGCAGGCCTCGCCGAAGCCGGGGGCGTGAGGCGCGCTGGGGCCGCGCCCGGCAGGCGCAGCGGGCCACAATGGGGGCGTGACTGACTCCGGACTCGCTTCCCTGCCCGCTTCCGACCGGCCCGACACCGCCGCGCGCCTGCGGGACGCGCTGCTGGCCGCCTCCTTCACCGCCGACGGGCTGCTCGACCTGCTCGGCGCTCCCGCGTACGCGGCGCTGGCGCGCAGCGAGACCGTGCCCGCCCTGAGGGCGACCCGCGGCGACACGCCGCTGGAGACGCTCGTACGGCTCTTCCTGCTCCAGCAACCGGTGCCCCACGCGCGCGTGGCGGCCGTTCTGCCCGTCGAGGAGGCCCTGGAGGCCGGCTGGCTCACGCGCGTGGCCGGCGACGAGGTGGCCGCCACCGTGGACGTACGGCCTTACGGCGGCCCCGGCGGCGAGGACTGGTTCATCGTCTCCGACCTCGGCTGCGCGGTCGGCGGCGCGGGCGGCATCGGACAGCGGGAGGAAGGCGTCGTGCTGGGCGTCGGCGGTGCCTCCACGACCCTCGCCGGCATCACGGTCCGCACGCCGGTCGCCTCCGCCCTGGACCTCGGCACCGGCTCCGGCATCCAGGCGCTGCACGCCGCCCAGCACGCCACGCGCGTGACGGCCACCGACCTCAACCCGCGCGCGCTGCACATCACCGCGCTCACGCTCGCGCTCTCCGGGGCGCCCGCCGCCGACCTGCGCGAGGGCTCGCTCTTCGAGCCGGTCCGGGACGACGAGACCTTCGACCTGATCGTCTCCAACCCGCCCTTCGTCATCTCGCCCGGTGCCCGCCTGACGTACCGGGACGGCGGCATGGGCGGGGACGATCTGTGCCGCTCGCTCGTTCAGCGGTCGGGGGAACGGCTGAACGAGGGCGGGTTCGCGCAGTTCCTCGCCAACTGGCAGCACGTCGCAGGGGAGGACTGGCAGGACAGACTCAGGTCATGGGTGCCGCGCGGGTGCGATGCCTGGATCGTGCAGCGCGAGGTACAGGACGTCACGCAGTACGCCGAGCTGTGGCTGAGGGACGCCGGGGACCACCGCGGGGACCCGGCGGACTACCAGGCCCGCTACGACGCCTGGCTCGACGAGTTCGAGGCACGCAAGGTCAAGGCCGTCGGCTTCGGCTGGATCACCCTGCGCAGGACGGGGGCGGCGGAGCCCTCGATCACCGTGGAGGAGTGGCCGCACCCGGTCGAGCAGCCCCTCGGGGACGCGATCCGGGCACACTTCGAGCGACTCGACTACCTCCGGGAGCACGACGACGCGGCGCTGCTCGACAGCCATTTCAAGCTCGCTGTCGAAGTGGTCCAGGAGCAGGTCGGGATGCCCGGTGCCGAGGACCCGGAGCACGTGGTGCTGCGCCAGCACCGCGGCATGCGCCGGGCCACGAAGGTGGACACGGTCGGCGCGGGGTTCGCGGGCGTGTGCGACGGCACGCTGAGTGCGGGCCGCATCCTGGACGCCATCGCCCAACTCGTCGACGAGGACCCGGTGGTGCTTCGCGACCGGACGCCCGCGCAGATCCGGCTCCTGGTGGAACAGGGCTTCCTGGAGCCGGCGAACTGAGCGGACCGCACCGTTGCCGTGTCTCCGCCGGCCACCGTCCGCCCGGCCCGGCGCTTGGCGGGCGGACGGTGGCCGGTCCGCCGGGCTTGGTGCCTGGCGGGGCACGGTGGCTGGTGCGGCTGAGGTATGCCGGGTGTCGGGTGCGGGCGTAGGCGTTCCGGGCCCCCTTGGGGGTGGCGCCCGGATCATCGTCGTATGCCGGTGGCACTGGCTGGAACCGGCTGGTGCCGGGTGCCGGGACGCGCCGGTGCCGGGAAAACGGCCGGAAAACTACGGAGGTGCGCCGTGCGGCGGTGGTGCTCGATCACGTGTTCGGCATCACGTTGGCCTTCCGTTCACCCCGGTGTCGTCCGTTCTTCCCCGGCGCGTGCCAGTCTCCGGCGCTGGGCGGAGCCGGACGGCACGGAAAGGGCGGGGCGGGGATGGAGAGCGGGCCGGCGATCTTCACGGGCATGGTGTTCGCCCTGTTCGGGGGTGCCGTACTGGCCTGGACCGGGACCCGCCTCAGGCGTCGCGAGCCGGTGGCCCACGGTGTGAACCCGATCGCATCGGCCGCCCTCGCGAGCGTGGCCGGGACGGTCGCGCTGGCCCTCGCCGTGTACTGCCTGACCCGCCTCTGACGTCGGCGGGACGCGGCGGCGGGAACACTGCGAGAGTAAGGGGAGCGTCACGCTCCGGACATGCCTGGAAGGGGTACCCGGTACTCCGGGCGGCAGGAATGGCGGTAGTCGGGTTACCGTTCGAGTGGCCGTTGTGGGCTTTTCCCGTTTGACACGGGGGCGGGATGTACCGTCACACTCCGCAGCATCACACGAGCCAGAAGCACGCCGTGCCCCCGGGACCAAGGCCTGGGGAGGCCCCAGCGTCGACCGGAGAGAAGAGCGAAGTTGTCCCCGACCAGCGAGACCGCACAGGGCGGCCGCCGACTCGTCATCGTCGAGTCGCCTGCCAAGGCGAAGACGATCAAGGGCTATCTCGGCCCCGGCTACGTCGTCGAAGCGAGCGTCGGGCACATCCGCGACCTCCCCAACGGCGCCGCCGAGGTGCCCGAGAAGTACACCGGCGAGGTGCGCCGCCTCGGTGTGGACGTCGACCATGACTTCCAGCCGATCTATGTGATCAACGCCGACAAGAAGGCACAGGTCAAGAAGCTCAAGGACCTGCTGAAGGACTCCGACGAGCTGTTCCTCGCCACCGATGAGGACAGGGAGGGCGAGGCCATCGCCTGGCACCTCCAGGAGGTCCTCAAGCCGAAGATCCCCGTCAAGCGGATGGTCTTCCACGAGATCACCAAGGACGCGATCCGGGAAGCCGTCGCCAACCCGCGCCAGCTCAACCAGAAGCTGGTCGACGCCCAGGAGACCCGCCGTATCCTCGACCGCCTCTACGGCTACGAGGTCTCACCGGTCCTGTGGAAGAAGGTCATGCCGCGCCTGTCGGCCGGCCGTGTCCAGTCCGTCGCGACCCGTCTCGTCGTCGAGCGGGAACGCGAGCGCATCGCTTTTCGTTCTGCTGAGTACTGGGACCTGACGGGGACCTTCGCGACCGGCCGCGCAGGAGACCCGTCGGACCCGTCGTCGCTGGTCGCCCGCCTTCAGACCGTCGACGGCAGGCGGGTCGCGCAGGGCCGCGACTTCGACTCCCTGGGACAACTCAAGAGCGCGAACACCCTCCACCTCGACGAGGCGACCGCCCGCGCCCTCGCCGCCGCCCTGGAGAACACCCGCTTCTCCGTGCGCTCCGTCGAGTCCAAGCCCTACCGCCGCTCGCCGTACGCCCCGTTCCGTACGACGACGCTGCAGCAGGAGGCCAGCCGCAAGCTCGGCTTCGGCGCGAAGGCGACCATGCAGATCGCGCAGAAGCTGTACGAGAACGGCTACATCACGTACATGCGTACGGACTCCACGACGCTGAGCGACACGGCGATCGCGGCGGCCCGCGCGCAGGTCACGCAGCTGTACGGCGCCGACTATCTGCCCCCGCAGCCGCGCACGTACGCCGCCAAGGTCAAGAACGCGCAGGAGGCACACGAGGCGATCCGCCCCTCGGGTGATCGTTTCCGCACTCCCGCCGAGACCGGCCTGTCCGGTGACCAGTTCAAGCTCTACGAGCTGATCTGGAAGCGGACCGTCGCCTCCCAGATGAAGGACGCCACGGGCAACTCCGTCACCGTGAAGATCGGCGGCACCGCCGCCGACGGCCGGGACGTCGAGTTCAGCGCCTCCGGCAAGACGATCACCTTCCACGGCTTCCTGAAGGCCTACGTGGAGGGCGCCGACGACCCGAACGCCGAGCTGGACGACCGCGAGCGCCGGCTGCCGCAGGTCAGCGAGGGTGACGCCCTCAGCGCCGAGGAGATCACGGTCGACGGGCACGCCACCAAGCCCCCGGCCCGCTACACCGAGGCCTCGCTGGTCAAGGAGCTGGAAGAGCGCGAGATCGGCCGCCCGTCGACGTACGCGTCGATCATCGGCACGATCCTCGACCGCGGCTACGTCTTCAAGAAGGGCACGGCCCTCGTCCCGTCCTTCCTCTCCTTCGCCGTCGTCAACCTCCTGGAGAAGCACTTCGGGCGGCTCGTCGACTACGACTTCACCGCCAAGATGGAGGACGACCTCGACCGCATCGCGGCCGGTGAGGCGAAGGCCGTGCCGTGGCTGAAGCGCTTCTACTTCGGCGAGGGCACCGGGCACGGTGGTGCGGCCGAGGCCGGCAACGGCGACGGGGACCACCTCGGCGGCCTCAAGGAGCTGGTGACCGACCTGGGCGCGATCGACGCGCGCGAGGTGTCGTCGTTCCCGGTGGGCAACGGCATCGTGCTCCGCGTCGGCCGCTACGGGCCGTACATCGAGCGCGGCGAGAAGGACACCGAGCAGCACCAGCGCGCCGACATCCCGGACGACCTGGCGCCGGACGAGCTGAGCGTCGAGCTGGCCGAGGAGCTGCTGGCCAAGCCGAGCGGTGACTTCGAGCTGGGCACGGACCCGCAGACGGGCCACCAGATCGTCGCCAAGGCCGGTCGCTACGGCCCGTACGTCACGGAGATCCTCCCCGAGGGCACCCCGAAGACCGGCAAGAACGCCGTCAAGCCGCGTACGGCCTCGCTCTTCAAGTCGATGTCCCTCGACACGGTGACGCTGGACGACGCGCTGAAGCTGATGTCGCTGCCGCGCGTCGTCGGCACGGACGCCGAGGGCCAGGAGATCACCGCGCAGAACGGCCGCTACGGCCCGTACCTGAAGAAGGGCACGGACTCGCGCTCGCTGCAGTCCGAGGAGCAGCTCTTCACGATCACGCTGGAGGAGGCGCTGGCGATCTACGCCCAGCCCAAGCAGCGGGGTCGCGCGGCCGCCAAGCCGCCGCTGAAGGAGCTGGGCGAGGACCCGGTGTCCGGCAAGCCGGTCGTGGTCAAGGACGGCCGCTTCGGCCCGTACGTCACCGACGGCGAGACCAACGCGACCCTCCGCTCGGGTGACAGCGTGGAAACGATCACTCCGGAGCGTGGCTTCGAACTGCTCGCCGAGAAGCGCGCGAAGAGCCCTGCCAAGAAGACCGCGAAGAAGGCCGCGGCCAAGAAGACGGCCCCGGCGAAGAAGACCGCCGCCAAGAAGACGGCGGCGAAGAAGACGACCGCGGCCGCGAAGAAGACCACGGCGAAGAAGACGACCGCCAAGAAGGCGACGGCTTCGAAGGCGACGGCTTCCGGTACGGAGGACTGACGGCCCGGCGTGGCGGACCGCCGGCTCCCGGTAGGGGGGCGGCGGCTCCCCGGGCGGTAGCCGACGGCTGTGGCGCGGGCCCCGCACCTCCCCTGTACGGGGCTGACCGTTTCGGGCAGGGAGGGTCGGCGGCTCCGGCAGGGAGGTCGGCGGCTTCCCGTACGGGAGCGCGGTTTCCGGCGGACGTCGTAGGATCCCGTGGCTTCCCGCAAGGCGGCGGCTCCCTGTGGGTGGCCTGCGGCTACCCGTACGCGCGTCCGCTGTCTTCGCCGCGGCGAACCGACCGGCGCCGGCGGCTCCCGGCTTCGCGCAGCGCACGCTCCGGCATCACTTTGGTGTCGGGGCGTGCGCATGCCAGGAGCGGCGGGGTGTGGTGTCGGTGGCTGCGGATAGGCTGAACGCATGACGCGAGCCGAGCAGCCAACGGCCCCCACCACAGCCCCGGACGACGCCCTGGTCGCGGACTCCCGCGAGCGCGCCGTCCGTTCCCTGCTGCGCCGACCGCAGCTGCGGCGCCTGTGGAGCGCGCAGCTGGTGAGCGGTGTCGGCGACGGCCTGGCACTCTTCGTCCTGGTCGTCCTCACCCTCCAGGCGGCGATCGCCCAGGGCGCGTTCGGCGGTGGATACCGGGGCGTGGCGTTCGCAGTGGCGACGGTCTTCGCAGCGCGCGTCCTCGCCGCGCTGCTGTTCGGCGCGGTCCTCCTCGGCCCGCTGACCACGCTCACCGCCCAGGAGGGCCCGCTCGACCGCCGCTGGACCATGGTCGGCGCCGACGGCGTGCGCGCCGCCCTGCTGATCGTGGCACCCCTGTGGATCGACTGGACGCCGGACAACGCGCTGGCCGTCGTCCTGGTCACCGCCTTCGTCACCGGTGTCGCCGAGCGCCTGTGGACGGTGTGCCGGGAGAGCGCGGCTCCGGCGCTGCTGCCCGGCCCGCCCCCGGAGGGCGCCACCGTACGGCCGCTGCCGGACCACATGGACGCCCTGCGCCGGCTCTCGCTGCGCACCGGCTTCCTGGCCGTCCCGCTGGCGGCCGCCACGCTGGTCGTCGCCGCCCTGTTCAACAACCTGCTGGGCACCGGCGTGGTCTGGTTCGACCAGCACCACGCGGCCCTCGGCGCGTATGTCGCGGCCGGTCTGTTCGCCGCCTCCCTGTCCGTGCTGAGCTTCCTGGAGCTGCCCGACACGCGCACCCCGCGCGCACGGTCCCCGCTGGAGGGCCTGCGCCGCCCGCGCACCGGTACCGGCGTCGACAAGGGCCGCACGGGCGTGGTCCCGCTGCTCGTCCCGGCCTGCGCCGCGGTCGCCGGAGCCATTGCGGCGGCCGTGTCGGTGTGCGTGCTGCACGCCACCGACCTGGGCGGTGGCCCGGTGCTGTACGGCCTGCTGGTACTGGGCCTGACCGGCGGTGTCGCCGTCGGCATCCGTACGGCTCCCGCGCTGCTGCCCTCGCTCTCGCGCCGCCGGCTGCTCGCCCTCGCGATCGCCTTCACCGGTATCGCCCTGCTGGCCGCCGGGCTGGTCCCCGACGTCACCACGGTGCTGCTGATCGTCACACTGGCCGGTGTCACCGCGGGCGTGGCCGCGAACACCGGGCACGTCCTGCTCGACCAGGAGACCGAGGACTACCGCCGGGCGCGCGTCACCGAGCACCTGCACGCGGTCGTCCGGGTCTTCATAGCGCTCGGCGCGCTGGTCGCGCCCGTGGTCGCCGGGCTCATCGGCCCCCACCGGCTGCAGAACGGCAGGTTCGTCTTCGCGCACGGCGGCGCCTCGTTCACGCTGATGCTGGTCGGCGCCCTGCTGCTGCCGGTGGCGGCGCTGGTGCTCGCCAAGGTCGACGACCGCTCCGGCATCCCGCTGCGCCAGGACCTCAAGGACGCGCTGCTCGGCGGCGACGACCCGGTCGAGACACCGATGGCCAACGGCTTCTTCATCGCCCTGGAGGGCGGCGACGGCGCCGGCAAGTCCACCCAGGCCGAGGCCCTCGCCGAGTGGATCCGCGCCAAGGGCCACGAGGTCGTGCTCACCCGCGAGCCGGGGGCCACGCCCGTCGGCAAGCGGCTGCGCTCGATCCTGCTGGACGTGTCCTCGGCGGGCCTGTCGCACCGCGCGGAGGCGCTGCTGTACGCCGCCGACCGCGCCGAGCACGTCGACACGGTCGTACGCCCCGCCCTGGAGCGCGGCGCGGTCGTGATCTCCGACCGCTACATCGACTCCTCCGTCGCCTACCAGGGCGCCGGCCGCGACCTGTCGCCGACCGAGATCGCCCGCATCAACCGCTGGGCGACCAACGGACTCGTCCCGCACCTCACGGTCCTGCTGGACGTCTCCCCGGAGGCCGCCCGCGAGCGGTTCACCGAGGCGCCGGACCGGCTGGAGTCGGAGCCGGCGGAGTTCCACGCGCGCGTGAGGTCCGGTTTCCTCACCCTGGCCGCCTCCGACCCCGGCCGCTACCTGGTCGTGGACGCCGGCCAGGAGCCCGAGGCCGTCACCACCGTCATCCGGCACCGGCTCGACACCGTGCTGCCGCTGTCCGAGGCCGAGATCAAGGCCCAGGAGGAGGCGCGGAAGAAGGCCGAGGAGGAGGCCCGCCGCAAGGCCGAGGAAGAGGCCGCGCGCAAGGCCGAGGAGGAGCGCCTGGAGCGCGAGCGCCAGGAGGAGCTGGCCCGGCTGCGCGCCGAGGAGGAGGAACGCAAGCGCCGCGAGCTGGAGGAGGCGCAGCGCCGCGAGGCCGAACGGCAGGCGGAGGAGGCCCGGCAGCGGGCGGCGGAAGCGGCCCGGCGCGCGGAGGAGGAGCGGCTGCGCCTCCTCGCCGAGGAGAAGGCCCGTGCCGAGGAGGAGGCCCGCCGCAGGGCCGAGGAGGAACGGCGCCGCAAGCAGGCCGAGGAGGAGGCCCGGCTGCGCGCCGAGGAGGAAGCGCGCCGTCTGGAGAAGCAGCGCAAGGCCGAGGAGGCGCTGCTGCGTGCCGAGGAGGCCCGTCGGCAGGCGGCCGAGGCAGCGGCGGCGGCCGACACGGCGGCCCGCAGGCCCAGCACACCCCTGCCGACCGCGCCGGGCGTGGCTTCCGACGCGGTGACGGTCCCGACACCGGTGGTCTCTTCGGGACCGGATGAGCCGGGCAGGCGCGGGGCGGGCACGGAGGAGACCACGGTGCTGCGTCCCGTGCGTGACGACCGGGGCGACCGGGGCGACGTCGGCGAGCGGCGGGGCGTGGCTGGTCCGGCCGAGCCCGGCTCCGACGCCGAGGTCACGGCCGAGCTGCCGCAGCCGCCGTCGGCTCCGGGCGCGGCGGACGAGACGACGGTGCTGCCGCCGGTGGTTCCGGGCGCGGCGGACGAGACGACGGTGCTGCCGCCGGTGGTTCCGGGCGCGGCGGACGAGACGGCCGTACTGCCGCCCGTACGGGGTGACGCACCGGCGGACCGGGTGCCGCCCGGCTTCTTCCGGGACGAGCGGCCCGCCGCCGGCCCCGATGGCTCCCAGGACCGGACGCGCGAGATGCCCCGGCTCGACGCCGACGGCACCCCGCGCCGCCGACCACGGCCCGAGTGGGCCGAGGAGACCCCGCTGGACGACCTGCCGTCGCTGGCGGACGAGCTGCTGGGCTCCTACGACGAGCGCGAGCACGGCGATCAGGACGAGGAGCAGGGCCGCGGCCGGGGCCGGGGCCGACGGGGCTGACGGCCGGCCCTTCGCGGGCACTGCCTCGGGGCGGCGCCGATCGGACCAGCGATCGGCGCCGCCCTCGCCTTTCGCCGCCCGCCCGTCTCACCGTCCTCACCGCCCCGTCCGCAGGACCGCGTTGTCAGTGCCCACCCGCACAATGGAGGCAAGGAACGCGGAGTGTGACGGAAGGGCGGCGTGACCCATGACCGTATGGGACGACCTCGTCGGGCAGGAGAAGGTGAGCGCGGTGCTCGACGCGGCCGCGCGGGACGCCGACGCCCTCGTCACGGCCGCCGCGGCCGACCAGCCGCTGCCCGAGGCGTCGAAGATGACGCACGCCTGGCTGTTCACGGGCCCGCCCGGAGCCGGCCGCAACCAGGCGGCGAGGGCCTTCGCCGCGGCCCTGCAGTGCGTGAGCCCGGACCGCGCGCTCGGCGGTTCCCCCGGCTGCGGCTTCTGCGACGGCTGCCACACCGCGCTGCTCGGCACCCACGCGGACGTCACGACGGTGGCCGCCGTGGGCTCCGAGATCCTGGTGAAGGACATGCGGGACACGGTCCGCAAGTCGTTCACCGCCCCGGCGAACGGCCGCTGGCAGATCATCCTGGTCGAGGACGCCGAGCGGCTGAACGAGAAGTCGGCCAACGCCGTCCTCAAAGCGGTGGAGGAGCCCGCCCCGCGCACGGTCTGGCTGCTCTGCGCCCCCTCCGTCGAGGACGTCCTGCCGACGATCCGCTCCCGCTGCCGCCACCTGAACCTGCGCACGCCGTCCGTGGACGCGGTCGCCGACATGCTCGTACGGCGTGACGGCATCGAGCCCGGGGTCGCGGTGGCCGCCGCCCGCGCCACCCAGGGGCATGTCGACCGGGCCCGGCGCCTCGCCACCGACCCGGCGGCCCGTGAGCGCCGTACGGCCGTGCTCAAGCTGCCGCTGCGCCTGGACGAGGTCGGCGCCTGCCTCAAGGCCGCCCAGGAACTGGTCGACGCTGCCGCCGAGGACGCCAAGCAGCTCGCCGAGGAGATGGACGGCAAGGAGGCCGAGGAGATGAAGGCCGCGCTGGGCGCCGCCCAGGGCGGTCGGCTGCCGCGGGGCACGGCGGGGGTGATGAAGGACCTGGAGGACATGCAGAAGCGCCGCAGAACCCGCACGCAGCGCGACAGCCTCGACGTCGCCCTCGGCGATCTCACCGCCTTCTACCGCGATGTCCTCGCCCTTCAGCTCGGCTCCCGCGTGGCGATCGCCAACGCCGACGCCGAGGACGCCCTGGAGCGGCTGGCGCGGGGCAGCACCCCGGAATCCACGCTCCGTCGCATCGAGGCGATCGCCGCGTGCCGCGAGGCCCTCGACCGCAATGTGGCTCCGCTGCTCGCGGTGGAGGCGATGACGATGGCACTGCGGGCGGGCTGACCACCGCGCGGTGCCGGCAGGCCGACCCTGGCCCCGGCACCGCTCTGACCCCATCGGAGGTGCGGGTATGTACCCCGTACGAGCCATAATCCCGACGTGCCGCACCCGATCCGTCGCTCAGCGTTACGCTCGCTTGATGCACCTCAGGCCAACCCTCCGCCGGACCCGGGCCCCCCGCGCCCGGACGAAGACCCGCCTCACGGCCACCCTTCTCGCGGCCGTCGCCCTGCTCGTGTCCGCCTGCTCCTCCGGGAGCCCGACCACGTCGGCCGGCGGTGCGACGGACGCGGCGCTGGCCGCGCTGCCGCGCGCGACACCGTCGGCGCTGTCGCCGTACTACAGCCAGAAGCTGCGCTGGCGCGGTTGCGGTGTGTCCGGCTTCCAGTGCGCGACGATGAAGGTCCCGCTGGACTACGCCAAGCCCGCCTCGGGTGACGTCCGGCTCGCAGTCGCCCGGAAGAAGGCCACCGGCAAGGGCAGGCCGCTCGGTTCGCTGCTGGTCAACCCGGGTGGTCCGGGCGGCTCGGCGGTCGGTTACCTGCAGAGCTACGCGGGCGTCGGCTACCCGGCCGACATCCGTGCGCGCTACGACATGGTCGCGGTGGACCCGCGGGGCGTCGCCCGCAGCGAGCCCGTCGAGTGCCTCGACGGCCACCAGATGGACGCGTACACGCAGACGGATCTGACGCCCGACGACCAGCAGGAGCGGAACGCGCTGGTCACGGCGGACAGGAAGTTCGCGGAGAGCTGCGGGGCGCATTCGGCGCGGCTGCTGCGGCACGTCTCCACCGTCGAGGCGGCACGGGACATGGACATCGTGCGGGCGGCGCTGGGTGATCCGAAACTGAACTACGTGGGGGCGTCGTACGGCACGTTTCTCGGGGCGACGTACGCCGGGCTGTTTCCCGACCGGGTGGGACGGGTGGTCCTGGACGGCGCGATGGACCCCTCCCTGGACGCCCGCACGATGAACCTGGAGCAGACGGCCGGCTTCGAGACGGCGTTCCAGGCGTTCGCGAAGGACTGCGTACGGCACTCCGACTGCCCGCTCGGCGGCAAGGGCACGACGCCCGCGCAGGTCGGCGACCACCTCACGGCGTTCTTCCGCAAGCTCGACGCGCATCCCATCCCGGCGGGCGACGCGGACGGCCGCAAGCTCGGCGAGGCGCTGGCCACGACCGGGGTGATCGCGGCGATGTACGACCAGGGCACGTGGGAGCAGCTGCGGGAGGCGCTGACCTCCGCGATGAAGGAGAACGACGGGGCGGGCCTGCTCGCGCTCTCCGACAGCTACTACGAACGGGATGCCCACGGCCGCTACAGCAACCTGATGATGGCCAACGCCGCCGTGAACTGCCTGGACCTGCCGCCCGCCTTCACCGGCCCCGACCAGGTGGAGAAGGCACTGCCCGCCTTCGAGAAGGCGTCCCCGGTCTTCGGTGCCGGCCTGGCGTGGGCGTCGCTGAACTGCACGTACTGGCCGGTGAAGGCCACGGGTGAGCCGCACCGCATCCGGGCCGGGGGCGCGGCGCCGATCGTGGTGGTCGGCACCACCCGCGACCCGGCGACCCCCTACCGCTGGGCGCAGTCCCTGTCCCGCCAGCTGTCCTCGGCCCGCCTCCTGACCTACGTCGGCGACGGCCACACCGCCTACGGCCGCGGCAGCGCCTGCATCGACACGGCGATCAACACCTACCTGCTCCACGGCACCCCGCCGACCACGGGAAAGCGCTGCTCGTAGCCCCTCCCACCGGCCCCGGAACCACCCGCTCCGGGGCTGGTACGAAGCACCCTCCGAAACTGTGTAGACTTACCGACGTCGCTGATCGCACCATAGGTGCGGCAAGCGCGCCGCTTTAGCTCAGATGGCCAGAGCAACGCACTCGTAATGCGTAGGTCTCGGGTTCGAATCCCGAAAGCGGCTCCACTGAATCCCCAAGTCAGATCGTCTCTGACTTGGGGTTTTCTCGTTCAGCGGACGTGGCCGGGAAGTCGGCGGTGGTCGTCGGTTCTCCGGCGGCGGGCCCGGGCCCGCAGGGGAAACGGGCGGGTGAATCCGGAGCAAAAGGGTCGCAAAGTGAATCAGGGTCGGGGGAACCCTCGCACCTGAGGCAACATCTTGGTGAACGGCGGACACCGCGCGCTCAGGGGGCGGCGCCGCCGTCGGCCGGATGGGGTGAGTGACGTGGTGGAGCCGAGGATCGCCGTCGCCGTGGTGACGATGGGCAACCGGCCCGCCGAGGTCGACGCCCTGCTGGAGTCCGTGGCCAAGCAGGATCTCGCCCCCGCCCGGATCGTCATCGTCGGCAACGGCTGCCGGCTGCCCGAGTTCGCCCGCCGGCTCTCCCTGCCCGGCGAGGTCACGGCCATCGACGTGGAGGAGAACCTCGGCTGTCCGGGCGGCCGGAACGTCGCGCTCGCCCGGCTGCGGGAGTACGGCGACGTCGACGTCGTCGTGGAACTGGACGACGACGGACTGCTCGTCGACGCCGACGTGCTGCGCCGCGTACGCGACCTGTACGCCGCCGACCCGCGCCTCGGCATCGTGGGTTTCCGCATCGCCGACGAGCACGGCGAGACCCAGCAGCGGCACGTGCCCCGTGTGGGCAAGTCGGACCCGCTGCGCGGCGGTTACGTCACCGGCTTCCTCGGCGGCGGGCACGCCCTGCGCATGGCGATGCTGGCCGAGACGGGGGACTGGCCCGCCGAGTTCTTCTTCGCGCACGAGGAGACCGACCTCGCCTGGCGCGCCGCGGACGCCGGCTGGAAGATCCTCTACGCTCCCGAACTTCTGCTCCAGCACCCCAGGACCTCACCGGCCCGGCACGCCATCTACTACCGCGTCAACGCCCGCAACCGCGTCTGGCTCGTCCGGCGCCGGCTGCCGTTGCCGCTGATTCCCGTGCACCTCGGCGTGTGGACGCTGCTCACCCTGGCCCGCACCCGCTCCCCGGCCGGGCTGAGGGCATGGTTCGCCGGTTTCGCGGAAGGGGTCCGGGAGCCGGCCGGCGAGCGCCGCCCCATGCGCTGGCGGACGGTGTGGCGGCTGACCCGGCTGGGGCGCCCGCCGGTGATGTGAGGGGCGGGCCCGCCGGGGAACCGGGGTGCGAGGCCCTGCCGGTGGGCCGACCGGGGCAAACGGGTCCTGGCGCAGGGAACGGGACGGGGCCCCGGGCGTTCACCTCCGCCGACCGGGGCCCCTTGCGTCCCCGGATCCAGCCTGCGGCGACACTCCCCCGAGTTACGCGACATACGCGCGCGCCGTCGGGCCAGATCCGATGGAGATGATCACATCAGGATTCGCCAACGGATCGCTAACATGTGGCCAACGGTTCGTCGGCAGGTCGAGGATCCGTTGGCTGGAACGTGCCGACGGTATCCGGAATCAGTCCGTCGGACAGGCCGATCCGGGGCCGGACCGGCAGACAGAAGGTGGCGGGAAACCGTTGTGGACAGGGTGGATTTCCGCCAGGGATCGGCGGGCACGCGCTCGCCGCGGAGCACGGTCGGCCCCGACCGCGCGGGAAGGCAGCGGAGCGGCGTGATGCGGCGGTGCGGGCTGCGGTTCGGACTGCTGGGGCCGCCGGTCCTGTACGACCGACCGCCATTGGGAACCTCGGCCGAACCCTCCGGCGCCGATCCCGGCGACCCCGCGCCCGGCGGCCCCCCGCACGGCAGGCTCACCGCCGACGGCTCCGACACCCCTGACGATCCCGACGGACCAGCCGCCCCCGACAGCCTCATCCGTGCCATCGGCAGCCCCAAAGTGCGCGTACTGCTCGCCGCGTTGCTGCTGGAGCCGGGCCGGGTCGTGTCGGTGGAGTCGCTGAAGGACGCCCTGTGGGGCGGCGCGCCACCGGTCTCCGCGCAGGCCTCCCTGCACAACCACGTGACCCGGCTGCGCCGCCTCCTGGACGACCCCGACCGGCTCAGGGCCGTACCGCCGGGATACGTACTGCGCGTCGATCACGGCGAGTTGGACGTGCACGTCTTCGACGCCCGGGTCGCCGAGACGCGGGCCGCGCACACCCGGCGGGACTGGCCGGGTGTCGTACGGGCCTGCACGGCCGGACTCGCGCTGTGGCGCGGCGCCCCGCTCAGCGGGCTCCCCGCCGACCTCGGCGGGTACGCCCTGGTGCAGCGCCTGGAGGAGGCCCGGCTGCTCCTGCTGGAGTGGCGCTACGACGCCGAACTCGCCCTCGGCGGCGCCCGGTTGACCGGTATCCTCCCCGAGCTGGCGGCGCTGGTCGCCGAGCACCCGCTGCGCGAGGCGTACCACCGTCAGCTCATGCTCGCCCTGCACCGCACCGGCCGCCAGGCCGAGGCGCTCGCCGTCCACCGTGATCTGCGCGCCCGCCTGATCGAGGAACTCGGCATCGAACCCGGCCCTGCGGTCCGCGAGGCGCATGTCGAGGTGCTGCGGGGGAGCGACGCGGAGCAGCGGAACGCGGGCGAGGAGCGTGACGCCCGCCGGCCGGGCGTGCCGAGCGATGTCCGTCAACTGCACCACGTTGACCGGCCCTTGGACGCCGACACCGACACCGACACCGACGCCGGGCAGGGGGGTGCGACGCCGGCCCACCACCCGGGCGGTGCGCCGGAGGTCCGGCCGATTCCGCGTCCGGCACAACTGCCGCCCCCACCGGCCCAGTTCACCGGCCGTACCGATGTCCGCCGCGAGCTGTGGCACGCGCTCACCGAGCCGCCCGTCCCGGCTCCCGCCATCGCCGTGATCAGCGGCATGGCGGGCGTCGGCAAGAGCGCGCTCGCCCTGGATGTCGCGCACGGGCTGCGGGGACGATTCCCCGATGGCCAGTTGTACGTCAACCTGCACGGCGCCACCCCAGGCATGACCCCGCTCCCGTCGATGCAGGCGCTCGCCGCGCTGCTCCGGGACCTGGGCGTCGAGCCCCGCGGTATCCCCGAGCACCCGGACGCGGCAGCCGCCCTGCTCCGCTCGCTGCTCGCCCCGGCCCGCATCCTGCTGGTGCTGGACGACGCGGCGAGCGCGGCCCAGGTGCGGCCCCTGCTGCCGGCCGGGCCGGGCTGTGCGGTGATCGTCACCAGCCGCTCGCCGCTGACCGCGCTCGACGGCGCCCGGCGCTTCCCGCTCGCCCCGCTGACCGGCGAGGACAGCGCGGCACTGCTCCGCGCCGTGAGCGGACGCGACGGGCTGGACGCCGGTCATGCGCTGGTCGAGCTGACCGGCCGGCTCCCGCTGGCGTTGCGCGTGGTCGCCGCCCGGCTCGCCGCCCGGCGTGCCCTCACCCCGGATGCGCTGGCCGGCCAACTGGCCGAGACCGGCGGGCGGTTGCGGCACCTGGAGTACGACGACCTGAGTGTCCGGCGCTCCCTGGCCGTCGCCCATGACGCGCTCGCCGCCGCCGAGCGTGAGGCCGACCGGGACGCGGCCCTCACCCTGCGCCACATCGGCGCGCTCGACCTGCCCACCTACGGCGCCCCGCTGATCGCCCGCCTCACCGGCACCGACGAGCGCCGGGCCGAGGCCGCCCTCGACCGCCTGGTCGACGTCGCCCTGCTGGAGGAGACGGCCTACGGCCGGTACACCCCGCACGACCTGGTCCGCGACTTCGCCCGCGAACTGGCCGACACGGCGACGGACATGGGGAAGGCCGGGGGAAAGGGCATGGGGAAGGACATGGGTGGGGAGCCGGGGAAAGACACCGGTACACGGGCGCCCGGTGCCCCGCCCGGCACCGAGCCGGGGCCCGGCGGCCACGGCCCGCACCGGGAAGCCGACGGTCGGACCGATGCCGCAGCCGTGTCCGGCTCCCTCCCGGCCCCCGCCCCGGACCTGACCGCCCTGCGCTGGTACGCCGCCGTGGCGGAGCGGCTGCTGGAGGCGATCGCGGAGCCCGGGCTCGACCTGGACGACCGGCGCCGGCCGACCTCCGCGCAGCCGCCGGACCATGCGACGGACCTGGCCGGGATGGCGCACTTCGACTCCGCCGAACAGGCCTTCGCCTGGGGCGAGGTGGAGCTGGAGAACGTGGTCGCCCTGGTGTCACGGAACGCGGACACGTCCGACGCGGACCGGGCGGCCTCCCTCTCGGCGCTGGCCCGGCTGCTCTTCCCGTATGTCCAGCGCAGCGGACGGGTCGCCGAGATGGAGGTGCTGGGGCGGGCCGCGCTCGGTGCGGCGCGGCGGCTCGGGGACGCGGCGGCCGAGGCGTACGCGCTGGGCGACCTGGCGGGGGTGCACTTCCTGGCCGGCCGGCAGAAGGACGCCCTCGCCCTCACCGACCAGTCCCTGGAGATCTGGCGGCGGCTCGGTGTGGCCTCCCGGGTCCGGCGCTGCCTGAACAACCGAGGGCTGCTGCTGGAGGGGCTCGGGCGGTTCGCGGAGTCCGGGGAGGCGCTGCGGCAGAGCCTCGCCTGCTCCCGGCAGCTGAACGACCCCTACGGGGAGGCCGTCACCCACAGCCACCTCGGCAACCTCTACGAGCACACCGACCCGCGCGCCGCCATCGAGCAGCACCGGCGCTCGCTGGCGATCGGGGACGCGATCGGCGCGGTCATCGTGCAGCACTCGGCGCACTGCAACATGGGCTACGCCCATCTCACCCTGGGTGAACCGGGCGCTGCCGCCGAGCACTTCGAGGAGAGCCTGCGCATCCTCGGCGGCCACGGCGACTGGCACGGCGAGTCCCAGACCCGGCTCGGCCTGGTCCGCGCGCTGCGGCAGCTGGGGGAGACCGAGCGGGCGGCCCACGAGTGCGCTGAGCTGCTCAGCCGGGCCGACGCCCGCGCCGACCGCTACATGGGCGGCCTGGCCCGGCACCAGCAGGGACTGCTGCTGCGCGCGCGGGGACGCCGGCCGGAGGCGCACGACGCCTGGCACGCGGCACTGGCGGCGCTGGACGGCACGGACGAGCAGGCGGTCGTGGCGGAGCTGCGAGAACTTCTCGCGGAGTGACCGAAGGGCGCGGGAACAGCGCTCACTTGGCGTCGGCATAGCACTCCACCACCGCCGTCGTGAACGGGAACCGCACCGGTGTCTCGCCGAAGGTCAGCCGGCCGGCCAGGTCGGCGGCGGCGCGGATGGCCAGGACCACCGTGTCGGCCTCCTCGGCGGGACAGTGCACGATCACCTCGTCGTGCTGGAAGAAGACCAGCTCGGCCTTGAGGTCCGCGCAGGCCTGGCGGAGCGCGGCGAGCATCAGCAGGGCCCAGTCGGCGGCGCTGCCCTGGACGACGAAGTTCCGCGCGAAGCGGCCTCGCGCCCGCGAGTTGGCGGAGGCGTAACCCGGAACCCAGGCGGCCCGGCCGTCGGCCTGCGGCTCGGCGTCGTCCTCGCCGACGGGGATGCCCGCCTCCTCCGCCGCGTCCTCGCCTGCCCCGGCGGCCGGCGGGCAGGTGCGGCCCAGCCAGGTGCGCACCAGCCGGCCCTCCTCGCCCGCGCGGGCCGCCTCGTCGACGTAGGCGACGGCCTTCGGGAAGCGGCGGCGCAGCGCGGCCAGGTTCTTCAGGCCGTCGCCCGAGGTCTGGCCGTAGACCGCGCCGAGCACGGCGAGCTTGGCCTGGTCGCGGTCGCCGGAGAAGGCGCGGTCGGAAACGGACTGGTAGAGGTCGCTGTCGCGGCCGGCGACCTCCATCAGGCCGGGGTCCCGGGAAATCGCCGCGAGCACGCGCGGCTCCATCTGGTCGGCGTCGGCCACCACCAGCCGCCAGCCGGGGTCGGCGACGACGGCCCGGCGGATCACCTTGGGGATCTGCAGTGCGCCCCCGCCGTTGGTCACCCAGCGTCCGGTGACCGTGCCGCCGGCGAGGAACTCGGGACGGAAACGGCCCTCGCGCACCCAGTCCTGCAGCCAGGACCAGCCGTGCGCCACCCAGATGCGGTACAGCTTCTTGTACTCCAGCAAGGGGGCGACGGCCGGGTGGTCGACGGACTGGATCTCCCAGCGTCGGGTCGAGCGCACCTTGATGCCGGCCTGCGCGAAGGCCTTGACGACGTCTGCGGGCAGGTCGGGGCGCACCCGGCGGCCGAAGGCGGCGGACACCTCGTCGGCCAGCTCGGCGAGGCGGCGCGGCTCGCCGCCGCCCGTGTACCGCTCGCCCAGCAGGTCGTGCAGCAGGCCGCGGTGGACCTCGGCGCTCCACGGCAGGCCCGCGTGGTTCATCTCGGCGGCCACCAGCATGCCGGCCGACTCGGCGGCCGTCAGCAGGCGCATCCGGTCGGGGTGGGCGGTCCGCTCGTGCCGCCTCAGCTGCTCGGCGTAGACCGCGAGGAGGTCGGTCAGGGGCAGTCGGGTGCCGGTGGGCTCGAACAGCGGGGACTGCGCGCCCGGTTCGGCCGAGCGCTGGGGCGGGTCGGGCGGCACGGGGCCGCCCCGGAGGCGGGCCAGGGCGGCGGCGGCCGAGCGCGGCTCGCCGTACCGGCCCTCGTGGCCCAGCAGGAGTGTCTCGGCGTCCTCGATGTCGTAGCACCGCTCCACTCGCACCCCCGTGGCGAGCAGACGCGGGTAGACCTCGGGGGTGGACCGCCACACCCAGCGGGTCACCTCCGGGCGGCTCCGCACCGCCCCGGCGAGATCGCTCTCCCGCCGCACCGGCCCGGCGGGCAGCCCGTCCCGGCCGAGGGGGGCGACGTCCACGCCTCCGTCCTCGGCCGGTGCGAGTGCCCACCGGTCGGTCATGAGTGCGAGTGTGGCAGGGGGCTCTGACAATCGGCCTGACCTGCGGTTTCAGTCCTCGGTCGGGTGGGGGTCGGCTTCCGCGCCGGCTGCCTCGGCGGCCGCCGCCCTCGTCTGCTCCGTCAGCAGCGCCAGCACCTTCGCGACGTACCTCTCTGTGGCGGCCTTGGTGATGCCGAGGTCGCTGAGCACGCCCCGGCCGTTCTCGTGTTCCAGCAGGGCCAGCAGGATGTGCTCGGTGCCGATGTAGTTGTGGCCGAGCCGGAGTGCCTCGCGGAAGGTGAGCTCCAGGACCTTCTTGGCGCCGGGGCCGTAGGGGATGAGGTCGGGGACCTCGTCCGCGGCGGGCGGGAGCGCGGCGGTCGCCGCCTGGCGTACGGCGTCCAGGAGGACGCCCTGCTCGGTGATCGCCTGCGCCGCCAGCCCCTCCGGTTCGGCCAGCAGCCCGAGGACCAGGTGTTCGGGGCGGCCCTCGGGGTTGCGGGCGGCCAGGGCCTCGTTGTGCGCGGACATGACGACGTTCCGTGCGCGCGGGGTGTAGCGGCTGAAGTCGGCCGCGCCGAGCTCGGCGGACTCCTTCGGCACGAACCGCTTCTGCGCCGCCTGCCGGGTCACGCCCATGCTCCTGCCGATCTCGGTCCAGGAGGCGCCGGAGCGGCGGGCCTGGTCGACGAAGTGGCCGATCAGGTGGTCGGCCACGTCGCCGAGGTGATCGGCGGCGATCACTGCGTCCTGGAGCTGCTCCAGGGGCTCGGAGTGGGACTTCTTGATGGCCTCGATCAGGTCGTCGAGGCGTACGGGTGCGGTGGGGTTCGGATTGGTGGCCATGCGTCAACTGTAGGTTGACACCCCGTAGGCGTCAACCGTTAGTTGACACTCATGCGTGCCGGTGTCGGCGACCGCCCCCGTCCGCCCACCCCCTTCATCCACAGCCTGTGGACAGCGCTCGGCCCGCTGTCGGTGGGGCATGGCACGATCGACGATG
Source organism: Streptomyces sp. NPDC001851 (assembly GCF_040297165.1). Taxonomy (NCBI): domain Bacteria; kingdom Bacillati; phylum Actinomycetota; class Actinomycetes; order Kitasatosporales; family Streptomycetaceae; genus Streptomyces; species Streptomyces sp. NPDC001851. The sequence goes on from NZ_JBEOYR010000009.1 coordinate 234,246, forward strand.
TGACCAGCGCTGCCAGCACCGTCGAGCGGGCTTTCCGTGCCGCCCTCTACGACGACACCGACACCGGCCTCGACACCGGCGCCTCCCTGCTCGCCGCCGACCCCGCCGCGGACGCCGAACTCGCGCGCCGGGGCGAGGAGCTCGTCGCGACGGCCTGGCGGCGCGGCTGGCAGCCCGCCGACGTCGTACGGCTGGTGCGGCGCGAGCTGGAGGACCCGCATGTACGCCGGGTCGCCGCGCTGATCCGCGCGCAGGCCGGGCAGGACCGCCCGCGCGGGCGCCGATGGGCCGCCCAGCTGGGCGAGCTGCCCGAGGGGCCCGCCCGCGAGGCCGACCGCTTCACACAGGCCACGACCGCGCTGGAGCTCTACCGCCTGCTGCTGCGCCTGCCCGCCCTGGAGCCCTTGGAAGAGGAGTCCCGTCCCGCCCCGGGTCCGGCCGCCTCCCGCATGCTCACCCGCATCCGCGCGCTGCTCGCCAAGGCCGAGGCGACCGGGTATCCGGAGGAGGCCGAGGCGCTCAGCGCCAAGGCACAGGAACTGATGGCGAGACACAGCGTCGACGAGGCGCTGCTCGCGGCCGGGGCACCCGCGCCGGACGCGCCCGGTGCCTGCCGGATAGGAGTCGAGCCGCCGTACGAACAGGCCAAGGCGGTCCTGCTCGACGCCGTAGCCGGCGCGAACAACTGCCGCGCGGTGTGGAACGAACCGCTGGGCTTCTCCACGGTCGTCGGCTTCGAGGCGGACCTGGAGGCGGTCGAGCTGCTCTACACCTCGCTGCTGGTGCAGGCGACGCACGCGATGACCAAGGCGGAAGCCGCGCAGAGAGCCGGCGGACGGAAGCGGACCAAGACCTTCCGGCAGTCGTTCCTGGCCGCCTACGCCCACCGCGTCGGCGACCGGCTCGCGGCCGCCGCCGGGACCCAGGTCACCCAGGACCTGCTGCCGGTCCTCGCCACCAGGGAGCTGGCCGTCACCGACCGGCTGGAGCGCATGTTCCCCGAGACCACCACGACCCGGCTGCGCGGCGTGAGCGACGCCGCCGGGTGGACGGAGGGCGCGCGGGCGGCGGACCGCGCCCAGGTCAGAGCCCGTCCCCGGCTGGAGTGACACCGCCCGGACCGGAGCGACGCTCAGTCGCCGACCTGCTGGAAGGCGCTCACGGAGGCGTCCGGGCCGCTCCCGCCGGCCTGGGCCGCGACGGGGCCGTAGGACCAGGGGAAGCTCCGGGCGCCGGGGGAGCCCGGCAGGCTGATGGTCACGGTCTTCGCGTCCACGCCGGTCTTGTCGCCCGCCTTGCCCCGCACGTAGCCGATGGTGAAGGACGCCGAGTCGCCCTTGGCGAGCTTGAGCTTCTGGGCCTTCGCGCCCTTGAGCGTCGGCACGTCGGCCTTGGTGCCGCCGGCGTTCAGGACGACGCCCGCGAAGTGGTCCAGGGTGCAGGGCTTGCTCTGGTTGGTGATGCTGACGGGGATCTCGCCCGTGTCACCGGCCTTCGGTGCGACGCTCGCCGACCCGATCTGCACGGAGACCCCGCCGATCTCGCAGGCCGAGCTGTTCTTGCTCTCGCTCTTGCTCCCGCCGCCGTTGCAGGCGGTGAGCAGCAGGGCGGCGGCGAGGGCCGTGACGGTGAGCGGAATGGCGCGCATGAGCAGGTCCCATCGAGGTCGTGACGGTGCCCCTGCATCATGGCGGCTGCGCGCCGCCCCCGCTCGCGCACCCCCTCGGAATCATCACTTCAGGTGGCGCGCCCCGCAGGCGTCACTTCTTCACCCGGGTCGGTGGTGCCGACGGCAGCGTGCCGCCCTCCGCCCTGGTGTACGTCTCCTCGCCGGCCTTGCCCGACCACTTCACCGTGAGGCCCTTGCCGTCCACCGAGTCGACCATGCCGGTGGTCCGGTCCTTGTCGCCGTCGGGGCAGGTCAGATGGATCATCTGCATCCCCGCATCCTGGCCCGCGGTCCCCTGGCACCAGGTCTTGCGGCCGGTCACGAACAGCCCGGCCTTCTTCCCGGTGATCACCAGAGCCACGATCTTGCCCCCGTTCGTGGTGAGCCAGCTGCCCTGGAGCTTGCCGGAGGCGCCCGTCGCGGCCGCGGAGCCCGAGCTCGCGGTGGGCGTCGCGGTCGCGCTCGGCGGCGCCGAGGAGGCGCTCTTGCCGCCTCCGCCCCCGCCGCCGCTGCACGCGGTCAACGCGGCGAGCGCACCCACCAGCCCCGCGGCCACGGCCGCGGTCCGCACCCTTGCAGTCGCGCTCCTTGCTGTCGCAGAAGTCACCGGAAAACTCCCAAGCTGTAGCGGCCGGCCGCCCTCGGCCGGACGGCCCGCAGCAAGCTACCAGCAGTTACCAGGAGGACTTCCGGACGCCGGGCAGGAATCCGTTGTGAGCCTGCTGGCGCAGGTTCACCCGGGACAGGCCGAAGGTGCGCAGATACCCGCGTGGGCGGCCGTCGACCTGGTCGCGGTTGCGCACGCGCGTGGCGCTCGCGTCCCGCGGCTGCCTGCGCAACTCGGCTTGGGCGGCGAGCCGTTCGGCGTCCGTGGACGACGGCCGGCGGATGATCTCCTTCAGTTCGGCGCGCCGGGCGGCGTACCGGGCGACGACCTCCTTGCGCCGCTCGTTCTTCGCGATCTTGCTCTTCTTCGCCATCAGATCCGCACCCCCCGGGCGCGGATCCGGGCCACGGCCGCCTCGACGCCGATGGCGTCCACGGTCTTGATCCCCTTCGTGCTCAGCCGCAGCCGGACGTACCGGCCCTCGCCGGGCAGCCAGTAGCGCTTGATCTGGATGTTCGGGTCGAAGCGGCGGGAGGTGCGCCGGTGGGAGCGGGAGATGCGGTTGCCGAAGCCCGGCCGGGCCCCGGTGAGCATGCAGTGCGCGGACACGGTGACGTAGCTCTCCTCAGGCGTAGTGCGTAATGGAATTCATTTTCAGTAAGATAGCAGCATGGCACGCAACGAACTCCGCCCGGTCATCAAGCTCCGGTCCACCGCCGGGACCGGCTACACCTACGTGACCCGCAAGAACCGCCGCAACGACCCGGACCGCATGACGCTGCGCAAGTACGACCCGGTCGTCGGCCGGCACGTCGACTTCCGAGAGGAGCGCTGAAGCCATGCGCAAGGGAATCCATCCGGCCTACGGCCCCGTCGTCTTCCGTGACCGTGCCGCGAACCACGCCTTCCTCACCCGCTCGACGATGACCAGTGAGAAGACGATCGAGTGGGAGGACGGCAACACCTACCCGGTCGTGGACGTCGAGATCTCCGACGTCAGCCACCCCTTCTACACCGGCACCGCGCGCGTGCTGGACACCGCCGGGCGCGTGGAGCGCTTCGAGCGCCGGTACGGGAAGCGGGGCGGGGCATGAGCCTCGCCGTGGCCGTCGTGGGCGGGCTGCACGCCGATGCCCGCAAGGCGGCCGTCGACCGCCTCCTCGCCGACGTGCCCGGCAGCGTCGTACTCCACCACGACCTGGCGACGGCCGCCGCCGGCACGGTCGTCCGTACGGTCCGCGACCGCGACGGCGTCGTGTCCGTGGGCGAGACGCCGCTGGTCAACGACTGCGCGTGCTGCGCGCTGCGCGAGGACCTGGTGCCCGAGCTGCGCCGGCTCGCCCACGACGGCACGACCCGGCTCGCGATCGTCGAGCTGTGGGACTCGGTCGAGCCCAAGGCGATGGCCGAGGTCGTCGCGTCCGGCGGCCTGACCGTGACCTCCGTGATCACCGCCGTGGATCCGGCGCTGGTGCTGCCGTACCTGGCCAACGGCGACGATCTCGCCGAGGCCGGCCTCGCCGCGGCGGCCACCGACCAGCGCACGGTCGCCGACACCTTCGCCCGGCAGCTGGAGTACGCCCCCGTCCTCGCCGTGGCCGACTCCCCGGAGGCCGACGACGAGGACCGGGAACTGCTCGCCCAGCTCCACCCGACGGCCCACCAGGTCCCGATCACCCCGGGACCACTCGGGCAAGCCCCTTACCGTGACCGGCAGCCGCCAACGCCGGACGCCCGGGTGACTCCGCGGGACGTGCCGCCGGCGCACGCGCAGGCGCACGGCCCGGGGGCGCAGGCGCCGTCCGACACCCCGGCGTCCGCGCCGGACGCTCACGCTCCCTTGCGGGGCGCTCACGCCCCCGCGCCCGACGCGCCGCCCGCGCACGCGCAGGGGCGCGGACCGGGGGCGCAGGCGCCGTCGCCGGACAAGCACGCCCCCTCTCCACAGCCCTGCGCCCCCACACCCCACCCCCACGCCCCCTCACCCCTCGCGCACGCCGCTCTCGCCGGTTTCGATGTGGAGGCCGCCGCGGCGGCCCAGCACCCGGCCTGTGCCTTGCTGCCCGTCGAGGCGGACGGTCACGGCGTGTCGACCCTGGTCTGGCACCGGCGCCGGCCCTTCCACCCGGAGCGGCTGTACGCGGCACTGGAGGACCTGACCTGCGCCGCGGCCCGTAGCCGGGGCCGGTTCTGGCTCGCCGACAAGCCGGACACGCTGCTGCACTGGGACGCGGCCGGCGGCGCGCTGTGCGTGGAGAGCGCCGGGCCGTGGCTGGCCGCGCTGCCCGACGCGGCCTGGGAGATGGTCCCGCCGGTACGCCGCGCCGCCGCCGCGCTGGACTGGCACCCCGCGCACGGCGACTGCTGCAACCACCTCGTGTTCACCTCGCCCGCCCTCGACCGCGACGGACTCACGCGCCTGCTGGAGTCCTGCCTGCTCACCGACGCCGAGTACGCCGCCGGGCGCGACGCCTGGAAGAGGCTTCCGCCCGCCTTCGACACCCTGCTGGAGATCTGATGCCGCGCAAGAGCGACCGCAAGCCGGCCAAGGACCGCCCCAACCCGCTGGACCAGGCCGGGATCACCTACATCGACTACAAGGACACGGACCTGCTTCGAAGGTTCCTCTCCGACCGGGGCAAGATCCGCAGCCGCCGGGTCACCCGGGTGACCGCCCAGCAGCAGCGGCTGCTCGCGCGGGCCATCAAGAACGCCAGGGACATGGCGCTGCTGCCGTACTCCAGCAGGTGAACAACTATAGGTAGGCGATTACCTACGGTTGACGCGTAGGAAATCGCCTACCTATTCTTGGTGCATGACCATCACCCACGCCTCCTTCGTCACGCTTCCGGTCGCCGACCAGGACCGCGCCCTGCGCTTCTACCGGGACGTCCTCGGCTTCACCGTCACCGCCGACCGGGACACACCCCGGGGCCGCTGGCTCCAGGTGGCCCCCGAGGGCGCTCAGACCGTCTTCACGCTCTCCGGGCCCGGCATGGGCGGTTTCGAGTCCGGCTCGGCCCGGGGGATCATGTTGGTCACGACCGACGTCGACGCGGACTGTGCGCGGCTCGCCGCGGCCGGCACCCCGGTGCAGGGCCCGGACGAACTCCCCTGGGGGCGCATGGCCTCCTTCACGGACCCCGACGGCAACGGTCTGATGCTGCTGACGGAGAAGGAAGGCTTCTGACCGCTCCATGAACGGGACGGGTACCGCCGCCGAGGACCGCGTCTTCGCCGCGCTCGCCAACGCCACCCGCCGCGAGGTGCTGCGGCTGCTGCGCGAGCGCGGACCGCAGCCCGTCCAGGCCCTGGCCGACCACTTCGACATGCGCCGCCCGAGCCTCTCGGAACACCTCAGGGTGCTCCGCGAGGCCGGCCTCGTCTCCGAGCAGCGCGCCGGGCGGCAGCGCATCTACCGTCTGGAGGCGGCCCCGCTCGCCGAGGTGCAGGACTGGCTCCACCCGTACGAGCGGTTCTGGCGCGAGCGGCTGCAGGGCCTCGGCGATCTGCTCGACAGCATGCCCGACGATCAGCCCTCATGAGCACGGCACCCGGCGATGACGCGGACGACCTGACCACCCTCCGCGTCGACCAGTTCTTCCCGCACCCGCCCGCCAAGGTCTGGCGCGCCCTGACCGACCCCGGCCTGCTCGCCCGCTGGCAGATGCCCGGCGCCGAGGACTTCCGGCTGGCGGTCGGCCACCGGTACCGGATGACCTCCGTCCCGCGTCCCAACTCCCGCTTCTCCGGGGTCGTGGAGGTGCGCGTCCTCGCCTACGACATCGAGCGGATGCTGTCCGTCCGCTGGGCCGACGCCGATCCGGCCAATCCCGCGGACTGGACCATCACCTGGACCCTGGAACAGGAAGGGCGCGGTACGCGTCTCTTCCTAGTGCACGAGGGATTCGATCCGGACGACCCGGCTCAGCTGATGGCGCGGAGGATCATGGACGGGGGATGGCGCGGGCATGTGCTGCCCGCACTGGGGCAGACGCTGGACCAGCTTCGGTAAAGCGGACGTCAAACCTGTAACCGTGGGAGCACCGCGCGTGCACGTGCATTTGCTCATGCATCTGCACATGAACGGGTTATGATCCGGGTCAGTTGACCACCGCATCTATGGCCACACCAGCCAGTGCACCACCGGGGAGCGACCTGTGGACCGCGACGTTGACGGCGTGTACGGGGGGTACGACGTGTACAACGGCATGGCTGCCGAGCAGTTGGTCGGAGTGGCCTGGCAGAAGAGCAGGCACAGCAACTCGCAGGGCTCCTGTGTGGAGTTCGCGCGGCTGCCGGGCGGCGAAGTCGCCGTCCGCAACTCGCGTTTCCCTGACGGCCCGGCGCTCGTCTACACGCGCGCGGAGATCGAGGCCATGCTGCTCGGCATCAAGGACGGCGAGTTCGACCACCTCATCGTGAGCTGACGCCCCGGAGCGGAGCCCGGGGCGCGCCGTTGGCAACGATGTCGGAGTGACGCGCGTAGAAACCGGGCGTCCGTCGGTGCACCGCAGGATCAGCCGGCCGGGCGCAGCCGGAACAGCGCCCAGACGACCTTGCCGTGCAGGGTGCCGGCGAGCGGGTGCCAGCCCCAGCTGTCGGCGAAGGAGTCGACCAGGAACAGCCCGCGCCCGGACTCGGCGGAGAAGTCGTCCGAGTCGCGCGGGACCGGCGTCTCGTGGCTCGGGTCGCGTACCGCGCACACCAGCCGCTCGCTCCAGCGCATCAGGTGCAGCCGCACGGACGGGGCCTGTCCGGAACAGCCGGCGTCCCCGGGAAGGGCATGGCGCAGGGCGTTGGTGACGAGTTCCGAGACGACGAGGCATATGTCGTCGAAGCGGTCGCCGGCGTCCCACTGGTCGAGGGTGGCGCGGGTGAAGCGCCGGGCCTCGCGCACCGCGTCGTACCGGGCGGGGAGGGCGCAGGAGGCGGCGTCGGACACGGCCGCGGGATCCAGCGGCGGAAGGCCCTGCCGTAACGGCTTGAGCATGGTCGATCCATTCGTCCCCATGCGAGGCACTCCCGGGAGTTCGCGGTCGTTGCGATGCGGCGGTGGTGCGGCACCATGGTTTCGGATGCGTACAGCAGATGCAAGGGCAGATGCACGTGCACGCGACCGAAATGACACTGCCCGTACCGCTTCTTGGCCATTTTTTCCGCCATCTTCTCGGCGATTGCCGCCAGTGGTCCTGACCTCTTCTCGAAACCGGCAGGCAGAAACGGTCCGCGTCTTTCCGTTTCCGTAACCGGACGAGTACTGCTCGAAGTGTTTTAGTGGCAGACTGCGGGCCCTGAAGACGGTTGGGGAGGCTGACGAAGGTGAGCGCGGGAGAGCCCGGATCGGTGGTGCGGCGGATGCTGCTCGGCTCGCAACTCAGGCGACTGCGTGAAGCTCGCGGAATCACGCGCGAGGCGGCCGGGTACTCCATCCGCGCCTCCGAGTCGAAGATCAGCCGGATGGAGCTGGGCCGGGTGAGCTTCAAGACCAGAGACGTGGAAGACCTGCTGACGCTGTACGGCATCACGGACGAGGCGGAACGCGAGTCGCTGCTCTCCCTCGCCCGCGAGGCCAACGTGGCCGGCTGGTGGCACAGCTACACCGACGTCCTGCCCAGCTGGTTCCCCACCTATGTGGGCCTGGAGGGCGCGGCGTCCCTCATCCGCGTCTACGAGGTGCAGTTCGTCCACGGCCTGCTCCAGACCGAGGAGTACGCCCGCGCCGTGGTCCGGCGCGGCATGAAGGGCGCGAGCCCGGCGGACGTCGAGCGCAGGGTCGCCCTGCGCATGGAACGGCAGAAGCACCTGCTGGCGGACAACGCCCCCGAGTTCCACATCGTCCTCGACGAGGCCTCCCTGCGCCGCCCCTACGGCGACCGCCAGGTCATGCGCGGTCAGCTGCAGCACCTCATCCGCCTCTCCGAGCGGCCCAACGTACGGCTGCAGGTCATGCCGTTCAGCTTCGGCGGGCACTCCGGCGAGAGCGGCGCCTTCACCATCCTCAGCTTCCCCGACGCCGACCTGTCCGACGTCGTCTACGTGGAGCAGCTGACCAGCGCCCTCTACCTGGACAAGCGCGAGGACGTGGCCCAGTACGAGCAGGCGCTCAAGGAGCTGCAGCAGGACAGCCCGGGCCCCGACGAGAGCCGGGACCTTCTCCGAGGTCTCCTTCAACTCTCCTGACACATAAGTACGATGACGTGTGATCAGACCTTGACCAGGATCTGCGTCCGCTAGTGATTGAGGGATCACATGTCGTCCTGCTTCACCGACCTGGCCCAGCAGTACATCGACGGCGAGTGGCGTCCGGGCACCGGCTCCTGGGACGTCATCGACTTCAACCCCTACGACGACGAGAAGCTGGCCTCGATCACGGTGGCCACGGTCGACGAGGTGGACCAGGCCTACCGGGCCGCGGCCCGCGCCCAGAAGCAGTGGGCCGCGACCAACCCCTACGCCCGCCGCGGAGTCTTCGAGCGGGCCCTGAGACTCATAGAGGACCGCGAGCAGGAGATAGCCGACCTGATCATCGCGGAACTGGGCGGCACGCGCGTGAAGGCCGGCTTCGAGCTGCACCTGGCCAAGGAGTTCCTGCGCGAGTCGATCCACCTGGCGCTGCGCCCGGAGGGCAGGATCCTGCCCTCCCCGGTCGACGGCAAGGAGAACCGCGTCTACCGGGTGCCGGTCGGCGTCGTGGGCGTGATCAGCCCCTTCAACTTCCCCTTCCTGCTGTCGATCAAGTCGGTCGCCCCGGCGCTCGCGCTCGGCAACGGCGTGGTCCTCAAGCCGCACCAGAACACCCCGATCGCGGGCGGCACCCTGATAGCGAAGATCTTCGAGGAGGCCGGGCTGCCCGGCGGCCTGCTCAACGTCGTGGTCACCGACATCGCCGAGATCGGCGACGCGTTCATCGAGCACCCGGTCCCGAAGGTCATCTCCTTCACCGGCTCCGACAAGGTCGGCCGGCACGTGGCCACCGTCTGCGCCGCGAACTTCAAGCGCTCGGTGCTCGAACTGGGCGGCAACAGCGCGCTGGTGGTCCTGGACGACGCGGACATCGACTACGCGGTGGACGCGGCGGTCTTCAGCCGGTTCGTCCACCAGGGCCAGGTCTGCATGGCCGCGAACCGCGTGCTCGTGGACCGCTCGATCGCCGGTGACTTCACCGAGAAGTTCGTCGCCAAGGTGAAGGCGCTGAAGGTCGGCGACCCGCGCGACCCGCAGACCGTCATCGGCCCGGTGATCAACTCCCGGCAGGCGAACGCCCTTTCCGGCGCCGTCGAGCAGGCGGTCGCCGAGGGCGCCACCGCCCTCGTGCGGGGCGGCAGGTCGGGCAACCTGGTCGAGCCCAGCGTGCTCACCGACGTCCCCGCCGACTCCGCGCTGCTGCGGCAGGAGATCTTCGGCCCGGTCGTCTTCCTCGTCCCGTTCGACGGCGAGGAGGAGGCGCTCCGCATCGTCAACGACACGCCGTACGGCCTCAGCGGCGCCGTCCACACCGGTGACATCGAGCGGGGCGTCGCCTTCGCCAAGCAGATCGACACCGGCATGTTCCATGTGAACGACGGCACGGTCCACGACGAGCCGATCGTGCCGTTCGGCGGCGAGAAGCAGTCCGGGATCGGCCGCCTGAACGGCGCGACGACGCTGGAGGCGTTCACGACCGTCAAGTGGATCTCCGTGCAGCACGGCCGCAGCGCGTTCCCGTTCTGACGAATTCCGGCCGAGCGGGCCCTTGCGGACAGCACCTGACCGCAAGGGTCCGTAACGTCATCGGTGTCAGGGCGAGAGCCCCGGTGAACCGATGAAAGGCGGCTGTCATGGTCAAGCACGTGCCTGCGGAGGAGAACGGCGACGAGCGAGGGGCGCTGCTGGCGTTCCTCGAGGAGCAGCGCGGCGGGATCCGCCGGGCCCTGCTCGGGCTGACCGAGGAACAGGCCCGCACCCGCCCCAGCGCCAGCGAGCTGTCACTCGGCGGCCTGCTCAAGCATGTCGCCGAGACCGAGCAGATCTGGGTCGCCCGGGCCAAGCAGGAGCCGCCGGCGGTCAGGCGCGACGAGTCGAACTGGCACGAGAGCTTCCGGCTGGCCGACGGGGAGACGGTCGCCGCGCAGCTGGCGTACTGGGAGGAGGTCGCCGCCGAGACGGAGAAGTTCATCCGCTCCGCGCCGAGCCTGGACGACACCTTCCCGCTGCCGCCGGACCCCTGGTTCCCGCCGCAGGGCCGGGTCTCGCTGCGCTGGCTGTGTCTGCACCTCATCCGCGAGACGGCCCGGCACGCCGGCCACGCCGACATCCTCCGGGAGTCCCTGGACGGCACGACCGCCTTCGAGCTGGTGGCCCGGGAGGCCCAGGAAAAGGGTGTCTCCTGAGGGTGATCGGGGAGTCCTAACCTGGACCCCATGTCAGCGATCCGACTCCTCGTGCTGGGCGCGGTCCGCCAGCACGGGCGGGCCCACGGCTACCAAGTCCGCAACGACCTGGAGTACTGGGGCGCCCACGAGTGGTCCCACGCCAAGCCGGGCTCGATCTACCACGCCCTGAAGCAGATGGCCAGGCAAGGGCTGCTGTACGCGCACGAGACCGCGCCGTCCACGGCCGGCGGTCCGCCCCGCACCGAGTACGAGCTGACCGGCAAGGGCACCGAGGAGTACTTCACCCTGCTGCGCGCCGCGCTGGTCACCTACGACCAGCGCGGCGATGTGAAGGCGGCGGCGATCGGCTTCATGGTCGACCTGCCGAGGCCCGAGGCGGTGGCCCTGCTGAAGGAGCGCACCCGCCGGATCGAGGCCTGGCGCTCCTCGGTCACCGAGCACTACGTGCCCGAGGAGGGACCTGCGCAGCTCGGCCACATCGGCGAGATCACGGACATGTGGGTGCACACGGCCGACTCCGAGGCCGAGTGGACCCGTGGCCTCGTCGCGCGCATCGAGAACGGCGCCTACACCTTCGCCGGCGAGGGCGAACCGTTCGTCGGCGTGCTCGCCGAGGGCGAGGAGAACCCGTACGCGACGGGGGAGCGGCATCCGGAGGACGACCGCTGAGGCGAGACCCCTAGTGGTGGAAGCCGGTCGCCGCCTGCTTGTCGCGGGTGAGCGGGTGCGGCTGCCGGCGCAGCTCGGGCAGCAGGCGGGTCAGGTCGTCCAGGAACAGGTCGGCCAGGTCGTGCGAGAAGCCGTTGCGGCACACGATCCGCAGTACGGAGAGGTCCTCGCGGTGCGGCGGGAAGGTGTACGCGGGGACCAGCCAGCCACCCTCGCGCAGCCGCCGGGAGACGTCGAAGACGTCGTACGCCGTGACGTCGTCGGCCGTGGTCAGCGCGAACACCGGCAGCTGGTCGCCGTGCGTGAGCAGCCGGAAGTCGCCGAGCGCCGCGATCTTCCCGGCGAGCGAGGTCGCCACGTCCCGCGTCGACCGCTGCACCGCGCGGTAGCCCTCGCGGCCCAGGCGCAGGAACGTGTAGTACTGGGCCACCACCTGGGCGCCGGGCCGGGAGAAGTTGAGCGCGAAGGTCGGCATGTCCCCGCCCAGGTAGTTCACCCGGAAGACCAGCTCCTCGGGCAGCGCCTCCCGGTCCCGCCACAGGGCCCAGCCGACGCCCGGGTACACCAGCCCGTACTTGTGCCCCGAGGTGTTGATCGAGGCCACGCGCGGCAGCCGGAAGTCCCACACCAGATCCGGGTCCAGGAACGGCGCCACCATGCCGCCGGACGCGCCGTCCACGTGCACCGGGATGTCGAGCCCGGTCCGCTCCTGCAGGGCGTCCAGGGCCGCGCACAGCTCGGCGACCGGCTCGTAGGAGCCGTCGAACGTCGAGCCGAGGATGCCGACCACCCCGATGGTGTTCTCGTCGCACAGCTCGGCGGCGGCCTGCGGGTCCAGATGGAACCGGTCGCCCTCCATGGGCACCTGCCGGGCCTCCACCTCCCAGAAATCGCAGAACTTGTCCCAGCAGACCTGGACGTTGACACCCATCACCAGGTTGGGCCGCGCCCCGCCCGGATAGCGGTCTTCGTTGCGCCGCATCCAGCGCCGCTTCAGCGCCATCCCGGCGAGCATGCACGCCTCGCTCGACCCGGTGGTGGAACAGCCCATGGCCGCCGACGGGTCCGGCGCGTTCCACAGGTCGGCGAGCATCGCCACACAGCGCCGCTCCAGTTCGGCCGTGCGCGGGTACTCGTCCTTGTCGATCATGTTCTTGTCCCGGCACTCCGCCATCAGCACCCCGGCCTGCGGCTCCATCCAGGTGGTGACGAACGTGGCCAGGTTCAGCCGGGAGTTGCCGTCCAGCATCAGCTCGTCGTGCACCAGCTGGTACGCCGTCGACGGGGCCAGCGGCGCGTCCGGGAGCCGGTGCGTGGGCGGGGCCTCGGCCATACCGCCGACCGGATCGGCCTCCCCGAAGAAAGGGTTGACCGCCATCGTCCGTTCCTCGTGCTTCGCGGGACCTTTGTGCAGGGCCATGACTGCCTCCAGGGGGTTCTCTCAGCGGACCGGGGTGCCGTCCTCGCGCAACTGCATCTGCGGGCGCCCGGTCACCAGCAGCCAGGCCGGCAGCGACGCGACGCACAGCAGGGCGAGGGCGCCGGGCGAGGCGACGAGTACCGCGGCGGTGAACAGGCTCACCCAGCCCTGCCGGGTGACCGCCAGGAGCATGCCCAGGACGGCCGTCGCGACGCCCACCGCGGGATGCACGGCCGGAACGAGCGCGTGGGCGCACAGGCCGAGGGCGCCGCCGACGAAGACCGCCGGGAAGATCCGGCCGCCCCGGAAGCCGCAGGACGCGGCGACCAGCAACGCGGCCAGCTTCACCACCGCCATCCCGGCGAACTGCCCCGCCGACCAGCCGTCCGGACGGCGGGCCAGCTCCCCGATCTCCGACAGCCCCTTGAACAGCGTCAGATGGCCGCCCAGCGCCCCCAGGGCGCCCAGCACGACCCCGCCGGCCGGGAGCATCAGCATCGGGTGCCGCAGCCGCCGGAAGGCCGCGTGGACGTACGGGAAGGCGTGCACCGCGCACATGCCGAGCAGCGCGGCGGCCGAGGCGATCAGGAGGGCCGCCAGGACGTCCTTGCCGTCCGGGCGGCCCATGGGCGGAAGCCCCAGGTCGAAGGTCGGATGGGACACCAGGGTGGTCGTGACGGCCCCGCACGCGCCGGCGGTCAGCGGCGCGAACAGGTTGTCCCACAGCCGTCCGCGCATCGGACGCCCGGCCAGCGCTTCCGAGATGACCAGCGCCGCCGCCACCGGCGTGCCGAACAGCGCGCCGATCGTCCCCGACTCGGCCAGCACGGGCCACAGGCTGCCCGGCGTCCGCGGCATCAGACGCGAGCCGAGCCAGGCCGCGAGGCCCACGTTCACGGCGATGACCGGGTTCTCCGGGCCGAGGCTCGGGCCGCCGGCCAGCATCAGCCCGGTCGCCAGCACCAGTCCGGGCAGCACGACCGGCGCCATGACCGGGGCGTTCAGCCCGACGGTCGCCGGATCGGGTCCGGCGTGACCCGGCACCTTCCAGACCACCAGCCCGACGGCGATCCCGGTCGCCACAAGCATGACGAACATCCACAGCACCGAGTAGCGCCCCACCCCGAGCGCGTCCGGCAACGGCCCCCACAGCACGTGCTCGAACTTCTCCGCCACCGCACTGACCCCGACGAAGACCAGGCTGGCGGCCACGCCCACGGCGACGGCGGGCAGGATGAAGGGCAGCAGAGCCCGTGCCGGGGCCGTGGGAGCGGTCGCGGGCGCCTGCTGTGCGCCGGTGTCCTGGGCCACGGGCTCACCATAAGCGGACGAAATGCGCACAACATCCCGAACATGCTGAACGGCAACCGGCTTGCACCTCACGTGAGGTGAGGCCTCAGCGTGGACGGCGTACCGACCACACCGACGACGAGGAGCGGAAAAGTGAGCCACTCCGTGGGACAGGTCGCGGCGTTCGCCGGGGTCACGGTGCGCACCCTGCACCACTACGACGAGATCGGCCTGCTCGTGCCCAGCGAGCGCACGTACGCCGGCCACCGGCGCTACAACGACGCCGACCTCGACCGGCTCCAGCAGATCCTGTTCTACCGGGAGCTCGGCTTCCCGCTCGACGAGGTCGCGGCCCTGCTCGACGATCTGGCCACCGGCAGAGGTGACCCGCGCGCACACCTGCGCCGCCAGCACGAACTGCTGACCGCCCGGATCGAGAAGCTGCAGAAGATGGCCGCGGCCGTGGAGCACGCCATGGAGGCACGCAGGATGGGCATCAACCTCACCCCGGAAGAGCGGTTCGAGGTGTTCGGGGACAAGGACCCCTTCAACGAGGACTACACCGAGGAGGCCGAGCAGCGCTGGGGCGACACCGAGGCCTGGGCCGAGTCCCAGCGCCGGGCCGCCCGCTACACCAAGGAGGACTGGAAGCGGATCAAAGCCGAGGTCGACGACTGGAGCGAGCGGTACGCCGCCCTGGTGGCCGCCGGCCAGGAGCCCTCCGGCGAGGCGGCCATGGACCTGGCCGAGGAACACCGGCAGCACATGAACCGGTGGTTCTTCGAGGTCCCCTACGAGATGCACCGGTGCTTCGCGGAGATGTACGTCTCCGACGAGCGCTTCAAGGCGTACTACGACTCCATGGGACCGGGTCTCGCCGTGCACCTGCGCGCCGCGATCCTCGCCAACGCCGACCGGCACGCCTCCTGACCGGTCCCGGCCCGGGTGTGCACGGGGGGCACTCCCGGGCCAGGACCACCGCCGTGCCGTAGGCGCACACCTCGGTGCCCACGTCCGCGGCCTCGGTCACGTCGAACCGGAACGCTCTTCAGCTCGCCGCCGATCATCGACTTCAGACCGGCGCCGATCTGGCCCCAGCGCACCCTGGAGACTGCGGTGGAACCTGGAGCGGTCACCTCACGTTGATAGCTTTGTGCGGCCGTACCCGGCGTAGCCGCCTTGACCCCCTGGAGCCCGGACCCGTGATGACACTCGCCCTCGGCCCGAGCTGGATGGACCCCAACTATCTGCTCAACACCTACAGCATCTGGGGTCTGCTGCTCGTCGTCTTCGCCGAGTCCGGCCTGCTGATCGGCTTCTTCCTGCCGGGTGACTCGCTGCTGTTCACCTGCGGCCTGCTGATCACCTCGCACGAGATGCACTTCCCGCTGTGGGGTGCGATCGGCCTCATCTGCCTCGCCGCGATACTCGGCGACCAGGCGGGCTACATGTTCGGCAAGAAGGTCGGGCCGTCCCTGTTCAACCGCCCCGACTCGCGCCTGTTCAAGCAGGAGAACGTCACCAAGGCGCACGAGTTCTTCGAGAAGTACGGCCCGAAGTCCCTGGTCCTGGCCCGCTTCGTGCCCATCGTGCGCACGTTCACGCCGATCATCGCCGGCGTCAGCGGCATGAAGTACCGCTCGTTCCTGGTCTTCAACGTCATCGGCGGCGTCCTGTGGGGTGCGGGCGTCACCCTGCTCGGCTCCTGGCTCGGCAACAACGGCTTCGTCAAGAACAACATCGAGGCGATCCTGATCCTGATCGTCCTCGTCTCCGTGGTCCCGGTCGCCATCGAGGTCCTCCGCGCCCGCGGCAAGCAGAAGAAGGCTCCGCCGACGGCACCGGAGGCGTCCCGCCCGGTCCCCCCGGCCATGGACTCCGAGACCACCCAGCTGCGCCGCATCGAGCCGGAGCAGCCGTACGGGTACCAGCAGCAGGGGCAGGAGCAGCAGCAGGAGCAGCAGCAGGAGCAGCAGTACTGGAGCCAGGGCGGCTACGACAACCAGTACAACCAGTACGACCAGCACTACGGCCAGCAGCAGTACCCGCACCAGCAGCCCTACGGAGAGCAGCAGCCCTACGGAGAGCAGCAGCGGTACGACCAGCACCCGTACCCGTACGACTACGACCAGGGCACCTACCGCGCCCCGTAGCCCTCAGAATCCCCTGGTCCTCTTGGCGGCCCGCCGCTTCCCGGCGGAGCCGATCCTCAGGAACAGCCGGAAGACCTCCGAGCCCAGATTCACCCCGATGGCGATGGCGATGGCCAGCGACGCCGCGTTCGCCAGCGACACCAGCCCCTTGTTCACCTCGTTCTGCGCCATGTTGAGCAGCCCGAAGTAGGTGGCCGAACCGGGCAGCAGCGGCCCGATCGCCGCGGTCGTGTACGGCAGCGCCGAGGCGAACCGGTACCGCGACAGCAGCTGCCCGAAGAGGCCCACCAGGCCCGCCGCCACGGCCGTGGACGCCACCGGCGAGATGTCGGCGACGTAGTGCATCGCGCCGTACACCGACCACGCGACACCGCCGTTGAGCGTCACCCACAGCACGGTCGAACGTTCCTGCTGCAGCAGTACCGCGAACGTCAGCGACAGCAGCATGGACGCCGCGATCTGCACCAGCGGCCGTTCGTTGATGATGAGCGCCGCGTCCGGGTTCAGCTTGCCGCCGAGCTTCACACCGAAGTACAGGACGACCAGCACGCCGGTGACGATGCCGACGAAGAAGTACATGACCTCCAGCAGGCGCGCGGAGGCGGTGATGTAGAAGCCCGTCAGGCCGTCCTGCACGCCCGCCACCAGCGCCCGCCCGGGCAGCAGCGCGAACAGTCCACCGGTGACGACGGCGGACGCCTTCAGGTCGACGTGCGCCAGCGCGAACGCCACCCCGATCGCCGCGGGCGGCATCGCGGCCACCGTGAACTGGTAGAACTCCGGCAGCCCGCGCCCCGCGCACAGCCAGGCCAGCCGGTCGCCCAGCATCGCGCCGACGGCCGCCGCGACGAACACGATCAGATCACCGCCGACCAGGATGGACGCGGCCCCGGCGAGCAGCCCGCTGGCCAGGGTCAGCGCCCAGCCGGGGTAGGGGTGCCGGTTGCGGCGGATCTCCGCCAGCCGCCGGTAGGCCTCCTCAAGGGAGACATGGGTCTCCGGGTCGGTCAGGTCGTCCACCAGCCGGAACACGGCCGCGAGCCGCGTGTAGTCGGTGCCCCGCCGCCGTACCGTCCGCGACGCCGTCACCGGGTCCTCCACCAGCGACGGCTGGTGCGAGATCGACAGCAGTGTGAAGGTGACGTTCGGCTCGCAGCGGTCCAGGCCGTAGGAGCGGCACACCGCGAACATCGCGGCCTCCACGTCCTCCGCGCCCTCGCCACCGGCCAGCAGCAGCTCACCGATGCGCAGGGTCAGGTCCAGCACGCGGGGTACGGCCGGGCCGTCCTCCTCCTCGCGCTGCACCGGCTCCGGCGCGGGCCGCTCGGTCACCGGCATGCGCAGCATCGTGCGCATCCGGTCCTGCCAGGGCGCGTCCTTGACCAGGCTGACCAGCGGAACTCCGGCGGCCGGAGTGAACGCCGGCGGAGCCTCCTTGGCGCTGTAGGTGCTCGGCAGGCTGAACGCCGACCCCTCCGGCTCGGCACTCGGCGGCTGCGGCGCGGGCAGCCCCCGCGGCACCGCGAACTCGGACGTGGTCTCCGGCTCGCCGACACCCTCGGGGACCTCGATGCCCTGCGGAATGGCGAACTCGGACGTGATCTCCGGGTCGTACCGCGCCTCGTCCGACCGGGGCTTGCGGTCCTCCGCCTCCGTCACCTCGCACCGCTCCCTGAACGACACCTTCCGTACGGCTCAGTATGCGCACAGGTACCCGAACGGTCCGCACGCGTGCGTGAAACGCGGAACGGGCCGCACGCACGCGTACGGCCCGTTCCGGCGGCGCGGGGCTCAGTGACCGCCCTGCTCCTTGAAGCGCTTGTACGACCGCTCGATCTCCGCCTCGGCCTCCGTGCGGCCCACCCAGTTGGCACCCTCGACCGACTTGCCGGGCTCCAGGTCCTTGTACACCTCGAAGAAGTGCTGGATCTCCAGGCGGTCGAACTCCGACACGTGGTGGATGTCGCGCAGGTGCTCCACCCGAGGGTCGGTGGCCGGGACGCACAGCAGCTTGTCGTCGCCGCCCGCCTCGTCCGTCATGCGGAACATACCGATCGCACGGCACTTGATCAGGCAGCCCGGGAAGGTCGGCTCGTCCAGGATGACCAGCGCGTCCAGCGGGTCGCCGTCCTCGCCGAGGGTGTTCTCGACGAAGCCGTAGTCGGTCGGGTAGGCGGTCGAGGTGAAGAGGCGACGGTCCAGGCGGATCCGACCGGTCTCGTGGTCCACCTCGTACTTGTTGCGCGAACCCTTCGGAATCTCGATCGTGACGTCGAACTCCACCGGTGGCTCCTCCATGATCAGCACATAGTTCTGGTGATTAAGTGTCCCTCACGCAGGTGTGTGATCGCGAAAGGGGCTGGTGGTCGTGCCAGAGCTGAGGCCTTGGCGGGCTGCGAGACCGCAGGTGGAGCGGATCGCGAACGCCGTACGACCGCGTCTGGCGCGGGCCCGGGCGGCTGCCGGGCCGGGGGTCGCGCGGTTGACGCGGGCCCTGCGGCCCGGTCCCGCCCGCCGGCAGGCGGTCAGGACCTGGCAGTACACCGCGGGCGCCGCCACCGCCGGCCTCGCGCTCGCCGCCGGCGTGGTGACCGCGGCGGGCCCCTGGGACGCCGACGGCCAGCGTACGGCCGAGCGGGACCGCGCCGCGGCCCTGGAGCAGCCAGGTGGCGCAGATCACGGCCGCTCCGGCACGGCGTCGACGACGGCACCCCGGCCCGCGCCGAGCGCCGCGCCCGTCCTGGCGGCCCTGGACGGCCCGGCGGGCGCCCTCGGCACCAAGAAGGCCATGCCGGGCCCAAAGCCCCTCTCGGACCTCCTGGGGCCCCTCCTGGACGCCTCCGCGCTGGGCGGCGACCACGCGGCGGCCGTCGTCGACGTGGCCACCGGCCATCGCCTGTACGGCACCGACTCCGGCAAGGGGTTCACCCCCGCCTCCACCACCAAGATCGCCACCGCTGTCGCCGCCCTGTCCGCCCTGGGCCCCGACCACCGCCTCACCACCCGCGCCGCCCTCGAACCCGACACCGGCGAACTCGTCCTCGTCGGCGGCGGCGACCCCACCCTCACCGCCCACCCCGCGACCGGGGAAGCCGGGAACGGGGAGGACTGGGCCAGCCTGACCGCGCTGGCGGCGGACACCGCCAAGGCACTGCGGAAGCGCGGAATCCACAAGATCACGCTCTCCTACGACACCACCCTCTACACCGGCCCCGCCCTGCACCCCATCGGCGTCAACGACAACCTCGCGCCCGTCAGCGCCCTGACCGTCGACGAAGGCCGCACCGACGACTCCGCCAGCGGCCCGGCGCACCGCGTGACCGACCCCGCGAAGGACGCGGCCGGCAAGTTCGCGGCCCTCCTCAAGGACGCCGGGATCACCACCACACCCCCCGGCCCCTCCAAGGCCAGCACGCGCGCGCAGACCCTCGCCACGGTCTCCTCACCACCGCTGTCCGCCCTGGTCGAGCGCATGCTGACCAACAGCGACAACGACATCGCCGAACACCTGGCCCGCCAGACGGCCCTCGCCAGCGGCGAACCCGGCAGCTTCGACGGCGGCGCCAAGGCGGTCTCCGCGCGGCTGACCAAGCTGGGCCTGCCGATGTCCGGCGCCGCCTTCCACGACGGCAGCGGCCTCGACCGTGACGACAGGCTCACCGCCGACCTCCTCACCGCGCTCCTGGTCACGGCCGGCGACCCCGGCCGCCCCGGCCTGCGCCCCGTCCTCACCGGCCTGCCCGTGGCCGGCTTCACCGGCACCCTCACCCACCGCTACACCGACGGCGCCGCCGGCGTCATCCGCGCCAAGACCGGCACCCTGACCGGGGTCAACGCCCTGGCCGGCACGGTCGTGGACACCGACGGCCGCCTCCTGGCCTTCGCCTTCCTGGCCTCCGGCACCACCGACCCCCTGGAGGCCCAGTCGGCCCTGGACAGAACGGCGACGGCACTCGCGGGCTGCGGTTGCCGGTAGCCGCGGTACGTGTCGCGCCGAGTGCACGGCCTGCCCCAAGCGGGAGCGCTCACGTACGGTTGTCAACATGACTGGCTTCGGTGGCACCGCATCTCCCGGGATGGTCGACTGGAACCTCGCGGTGGCAACCGCGACACGGCTGGTACGACCGGGCCCGGACGTCAGTCGCGACGAGGCCCGCGCCGTCGTCGCGGAGCTGCGCCGGCACGCCAAGGCCTCGGAGGAACACGTCCGGGGCTTCACGCGCATGGGCACCGAGGACACCCACGACACCCCCGTCCTCGTGGTCGACCGCCCCGGCTGGGTCCGCGCCAACGTCGCCGGCTTCCGCGAGATCCTCAAACCGCTCCTGGAGAAGATGCAGGAACGGCGCGCGGGCAACCCGGGCAGCGCGGTCCTCGGCACCGTCGGCGGCAAGGTCACCGGCGTCGAACTCGGCATGCTGCTGTCGTTCCTGTCCTCCCGCGTCCTCGGCCAGTACGAGACCTTCGCCCCCGCCACCCGTGACCTCCCCGCCGGCGAGAACGGCGGCGGCCGGCTCCTCCTCGTCGCCCCCAACATCGTCCACGTCGAGCGCGAACTCGACGTCGACCCGCACGACTTCCGCCTGTGGGTGTGCCTGCACGAGGAGACCCACCGCACCCAGTTCACGGCCGTGCCCTGGCTGCGCGACCACCTGGAGGGCGAAATCCAGTCGTTCTTGGCGGAGACCGACGTCGACCCGATGACCTTCCTGGAGCGCATCAGGGAAGCCGCGCAGTCCCTCGCCGGAGGCCGCCCCGAGGGCGAGGAGGAGGACGGCGGCCGGTCCTTCGTGGAGCTGGTGCAGACCCCCGCCCAGCGTGAGATCCTCAGCCGCCTCACCGCCGTGATGTCCCTGCTGGAGGGGCATGCCGACTACGTCATGGACGGCGTCGGGCCCAGCGTCGTACCGACCGTCGCGGAGATCCGCGAGAAGTTCCAGCAACGTCGCGCCAAGGGTGCCTCCCGCCTCGACCTCGCCCTGCGCAAGCTGCTGGGTCTGGATGCCAAACTGAGGCAGTACCGGGACGGCGAGCGGTTCGTACGAGCCGTCGTCGAGCAGGTCGGCACCGACGGCTTCAACCGCGTGTGGACCTCGCCCAACACCCTGCCCACCAAGGCGGAGATCGCCAAACCGGCGGACTGGGTCGCGCGGGTGCACCGCAAGGCCGAATCCTGAACGGCATGGACACGTCGTGAACGGAATCCGGCCGACGGCAGGCGAACGCCCCTCCAATCACCCGTCCGAGGGACCGTGAGCCATGCGTAGGCGTGCGATGCTCGGGGAACGGCCCGCTTCTGTCACCATCTACACACTCTGAGTGACCGACTCGGGCTCACCCCCCGAAACTTCATGAAGGGAACCGGACATGGGTCCCCATCCTGCGGTCGCGGCGATACGCCTGGCGGTCCGCCGCGTCCTCCACGACATCCTCAACGACCACCACAGCCTCGCCGGTGCCGGTGCCCGGCAGGCCTTCGGCGCGCACCCGGACCGGCCGGCCGAGCGGCCCCCCTCCCCGCTCGTCCTCGTCGCGTGCTCCGGCGGCGCCGACTCCATGGCCCTCGCCTCCGCCCTCGCCTTCGAGGCGCCCAAGCTCGGCATCCGCGCCGGTGGCGTCACCGTCGACCACGGCCTCCAGCCCGGCTCCGACCTCCGCGCCGACGAGGTCGTCCTGCGTCTGCGCGAACTCGGCCTCGCGCCGGTCGAGTCCGTCGCCGTGACCGTCGGCCGCGAAGGCGGGCCGGAAGCCGCCGCCCGCGACGCCCGCTACGCCGCCCTCGACGCCGTCGCCGAACGCCACGGCGCCGCCGCCGTCCTGCTCGGCCACACTCGCGACGACCAGGCCGAAACCGTCCTGCTCGGCCTCGCCCGCGGCTCCGGCATCCGCTCCCTGTCCGGTATGGCGGCGGTCTCGGGGGCCGCCGGCCGGTACCGGCGCCCCTTCCTGGAACTCGACCGGCAGACCGCCCGCAAGGCCTGCATGGTCCAGTCCCTCCCCGTCTGGGACGATCCTCACAACGCCGACCCCGCCTACACCCGCTCCCGGCTGCGGCACGAAGGCCTGCCCGCCCTGGAGAAGGCCCTCGGCAAAGGAGTCGTGGAGGCGCTCGCCCGCACCGCCCAGCTCTCCCGCGACGACGCCGACGCCCTCGACGCCTGGGCCAGCCAGGCCGAGGCCTCCGTACGGGACGCCGCAGGCCGGCTGGAGTGCGCCAAGCTCTACGCCCTCCCGCCCGCCGTACGCCGCCGCATCCTGCGCCGCGCCGCCATCGGGGCCGGTGCCCCGGCCGGTTCGCTGTTCGCCCGCCACATCGAGGAAGTCGACCGCCTGATCACCGGCTGGCGCGGCCAGGGAGCCATCAATCTCCCGGGCAGAGTCGTCGCCCGGCGGCAGGGTGGCAGACTGGTGATTCGGCAAGGCTGAATCCTTACCCCCACGAGGGGTGAGCAGCCGGTGGGACGACCGAAAGTGATGCGGGTGGACGCGAAAGACATGGGTGCCGACCTCCAGCAGGTGCTCATCACCAAGGAAGAGATCGACGCGAAGCTGGCCGAGCTGGCCGCGAAGATCGACGCGGAGTACGCGGGCAAGGACCTGCTCATCGTCGGTGTCCTCAAGGGCGCCGTGATGGTGATGGCCGACCTCGCCCGGGCGCTGTCCACCCCCGTCACCATGGACTGGATGGCCGTGTCCTCCTACGGCGCGGGCACCCAGTCCTCCGGTGTCGTGCGGATCCTCAAGGACCTCGACACCGACATCAAGGGCAAGCACGTCCTCATCGTCGAGGACATCATCGACTCCGGCCTGACCCTGTCCTGGCTGATCAACAACCTCGGCTCCCGCGAGCCCGCCTCCCTGAAGGTGTGCACGCTGCTGCGCAAGCCGGATGCCGCGAAGGTCGCCATCGACGTCGAGTGGGTCGGCTTCGACATCCCGAACGAGTTCGTCGTCGGCTACGGCCTCGACTACGCCGAGAAGTACCGCAACCTTCCGTTCGTCGGTACGCTCGCGCCCCACGTCTACGGCGGCTGAGCCGGACCGGGTGGTGTGAGCCACTCGGCTCAAGCCTTGTAGGACGATCGGGAACCCCGGCGGGTTCCGGGCCGTTGAAGCATGCAGAGACGGGTTTCCCGGCCTCCGAAGCAAACTTCGTGCGGCTTCGGACCACCACGCTGGGGTACCGTCAGAAGAACTGTCTTATCAAACTCACTATGGCAGGAGGGACGGGGCGGCACCGCTCCGTATGGATGGACGTGAAGCGATACTTCCGTGGGCCGGTCATGTGGATCGTGCTGGCCGTCCTTGCCGTGGTCGTGTTGATGCAGGTCGTCGGCTCGTCCGGCGGCTACAAGACGGTGGACACCGGCCAGGTCATTGCCGCGATCAATGACAACAGGGTCCAGTCGGCCAAGCTGACCACAGGCGACGAGCAGACCATCAAGGCCACCCTCAAGGACGGCCAGAAGGTCGACGGCAGCTCCAAGATCCAGGCGAGCTACATCGGCGACCAGGGCGCCCAGCTCGCCGGCTCGCTGCAGACCAAGTACCAGGACAAGCAGATCCCGGACGGCTACACGGTCTCGCCGTCCAAGCAGAACCCGTTCGTCGGCGTCCTGCTCTCCCTGCTGCCGTTCGTCCTGATCGTGGTCGTCTTCCTGTTCCTGATGAATCAGATGCAGGGCGGCGGCTCCCGGGTCATGAACTTCGGCAAGTCCAAGGCCAAGCTCATCACCAAGGACACCCCGAAGACGACCTTCGCCGACGTCGCCGGCTGCGACGAGGCCGTCGAGGAACTCCACGAGATCAAGGAGTTCCTGCAGGAGCCGGCCAAGTTCCAGGCCGTCGGCGCCAAGATCCCCAAGGGTGTGCTGCTCTACGGCCGTCCCGGTACCGGCAAGACGCTGCTCGCGCGTGCCGTGGCCGGCGAGGCGGGCGTCCCCTTCTACTCGATCTCCGGTTCCGACTTCGTCGAGATGTTCGTCGGTGTCGGTGCCTCCCGGGTCCGTGACCTGTTCGAGCAGGCCAAGGCGAACGCCCCGGCGATCGTCTTCGTCGACGAGATCGACGCGGTCGGCCGCCACCGCGGCGCCGGCCTCGGCGGTGGTCACGACGAGCGCGAGCAGACCCTGAACCAGCTGCTCGTCGAGATGGACGGCTTCGACGTCAAGGGCGGCGTGATCCTCATCGCCGCGACGAACCGTCCCGACATCCTCGACCCGGCGCTGCTCCGCCCCGGCCGCTTCGACCGTCAGATCGCGGTCGACCCGCCGGACCTGCAGGGCCGCCTGGAGATCCTCAAGGTCCACCAGAAGGGCAAGCCGGTCGCGCCCGACGTCGACCTGTCCGCCGTCGCCCGCCGCACCCCCGGCATGACGGGTGCCGACCTGGCCAACGTCCTCAACGAGGCGGCCCTGCTCACCGCTCGCGGTGACCAGAAGCTGATCGACAACAGGGCGCTGGACGAGGCGATCGACCGTGTGGTCGCGGGCCCGCAGAAGCGGACCCGGATCATGTCGGACAAGGAGAAGAAGATCACCGCGTACCACGAGGGCGGCCACGCCCTGGTCGCGGCGGCCTCCCCGAACTCCGACCCGGTCCACAAGATCACCATCCTGTCCCGCGGCCGTGCCCTCGGCTACACGATGGTCCTGCCGGACGAGGACAAGTACTCGACCACGCGCAACGAGATGCTCGACCAGCTCGCCTACATGCTGGGCGGCCGCGCCGCCGAGGAACTGGTCTTCCACGACCCGACCACCGGCGCTGCGAACGACATCGAGAAGGCCACCAACCTGGCCCGCGCGATGGTCACGCAGTACGGCATGACCGAGCGGCTCGGCGCCATCAAGTTCGGCGGCGACAACAGCGAGCCGTTCCTCGGCCGTGAGATGGCTCACCAGCGCGACTACTCCGAGGAGGTCGCCGCGCTGGTGGACGAGGAAGTCAAGAAGCTGATCGAGACCGCGCACAACGAGGCCTGGGAGATCCTGGTCGAGAACCGCGACGTGCTCGACCAGCTCGTCCTGCAGCTGCTGGAGAAGGAGACCCTGGGCAAGGAGGAGATCGCCGAGATCTTCGCCCCGATCCACAAGCGCCCGCCGCGGCCCGCCTGGACCGGCTCCTCCCGCCGCACCCCGTCCACCCGCCCGCCGGTGCTCTCCCCCAAGGAGCTCGCACTCACCAACGGCGCGAACGGCGCGACGGCCGCCATCAGCACGGCCAAGTCCACCGCCACGGAGTCCGCTCCGGTCACGGACCAGACCCCGGACGACCGTCCGGAGAGCTGACAGCGTTTCGGCCAACCGGCCTGGAATGAACGCCGCGCCCGCCAGGTTCTAGCCTGGAGGGCGCGGCGTTCGTATGTCCGCACACAGCGCGTGGCCGCCGCCACGCGATAGAGGCACAGGAACGAGGAACCAGATGACCGACCCCGTGACGCTGGACGGCGAGGGCCAGATCGGCGAGTTCGACGAGAAACGCGCCGAGAACGCCGTACGGGAGCTGCTGATCGCGGTCGGCGAGGATCCGGACCGGGAGGGCCTGAGGGAGACGCCGGCGCGGGTGGCGCGGGCGTACCGGGAGATCTTCGCGGGCCTGTGGCAGAAGCCCGAGGACGTGCTGACGACGACGTTCGACCTGGGGCACGACGAGATGGTCCTCGTGAAGGACATCGAGGTGTACAGCACCTGTGAGCACCATCTGGTCCCGTTCAGGGGCGTCGCCCACGTCGGCTACATCCCGTCCGTCACCGGGAAGATCACCGGCCTGTCCAAGCTGGCCCGCCTGGTGGACGTCTACGCGCGGCGGCCGCAGGTGCAGGAACGACTCACCACGCAGATCGCGGACTCCCTGATGGAGATCCTGGAGCCGCGGGGCGTCATCGTGGTCGTCGAGTGCGAGCACATGTGCATGTCCATGCGCGGCATCCGCAAGCCGGGCGCGAAGACCATAACGTCCGCCGTGCGCGGACAGCTGCGGGACGCGGCGACGCGCAACGAGGCCATGAGCCTGATCATGGCGCACTGAACCGGTGCTCGGGGAGACCGGTGGTCACGCCGCCGGTTCCGCTCCCGGGTGGTTCTGGTCCTCGTCCTCCGGGAGTTTGCACACCCGCTCCAGGAACAGGGCTGCCGCTATGACCCCGATGCCCGCCAGGACCGAGAAGCCGGCGTAGAGGGCCTGGTCGCGGCGGGCGGGGATGTCGAGGAGCTCCAGCAGGAAGACGCCCGTGCCGCCGTACATGCCGGCGACCAGGGCGGCGACCAGGGCGCTGGCCTGGCCGAAGACGACCGCGCGGGCGGCCATCAGGGGGTCGACGCCCTTCGCGCCGGGGCGGCGCTCGCGCTGGGCCTTGAGGCGGGAGCGCAGGGAGAGCGCCGTGGAGAGCAGCACCACGGCGATCAGGGCGAGGACGATGGGGGCGGCCAGGGGGACGCTGGGAAGAGTCCCGATCGAGTTCCAGAGGCGGGCTCCCGCCCAGGACAGGACGCCGGCGACGATGAACACGCCTGCCAGCACCCTGATGCGCAGCTCTCTCACGGTGTCCCTTCAGCTCCCCCGGACCGGCCCGGACGGTCGTCGCTCACGACCTTGTCGTCTTGACCTTAACGACTACTCGGGCAGTCGGAGTTCCAGGTCCTTGCGGGGCTCGACGCCCGCACGGGTGAGGGCCGACAGCAGATCGGCCACCGTGCCACGTCCGGGCAGCTGGGCCTGCGGGTCCACGTCGTGCCAGGGCGCGAGCACGAAGGCGCGCTCATGGGCGCGCGGGTGGGGCAGGGTGAGGTGCGGGTCGTCGGAGGTGACGTCGGCGTAGGCGACGATGTCGACATCCAGGGTGCGCGGGCCCCAGTGCTCGTCGCGGACGCGTTTGTACGCTTCCTCGATGGCGTGTGCCCGCTCCAGCAGGGAGGCCGGGGGCAGGGTCGTCTTCAGGACCACGACCGCGTTGAAGTACGACGGCTGGCTGCCGGGCTCGACGCCCCAGGGCTCGGTCTCGTAGACCGGGGAGACGCCCTTCACGCGGACACCGGGGGTGTCCTCCAGGGCGTCGACGGCGCCCTGGAGGGTCTCCAGGCGGTTGCCGAGGTTGGAGCCGATGGAGATGACGGCCCACTGGGGGTTGTGCAGGGTCGTGTCGGCGGCGTCGACCTTTTCGACGACCGAGGCGGGCACCGGCTGGACGGTCGGGTCGCTGTGACCCTGGAGGAAAGGTCGGGTCATACTCGGCTCCGGGTGATGGTGACGGTCACGTCGTCGAAGGGAACGGTGATCGGCGCGTCCGGCTTGTGGACGCAGACCTCCACCTCCTGTACCCCTTCGTGCTTGAGGCAGGTCTGGGCGATCCGCTCGGCGAGGGTCTCGATGAGGTCCACCGGCTCGCCCTCGACCACGGCCACGACCTCTTCGGCCACGATGCCGTAGTGCACGGTCTTCGCCAGGTCGTCGTCGGCCGCGGCCGGCCGGGTGTCCAGCCCCAGGACGAGGTCGACGATGAAGGTCTGGCCCTCCTCGCGCTCCTTGGGGAACACACCGTGGTGCCCGCGGGCCTTGAGGCCGCGCAGCGCGACACGATCCACGCGAATCACTCCTGCAATCGTCGGGAAGGACCGGTCCGTACCGCGTGCGGGCGGTACACCGGCCTGAGACGAATCTACCTGCGGGCACTGACAAAGCCGGGCTGCAGGGACGCGGGCCCGCGCCGGGGCCACGAGCGTTCATCTCGTGTTTCCCCGGGGAAACACGGCCTTGTCATGGGCTGGTAGCGGCTCCTACCCCGGGGTAGGTGATTCCAACCACTTCTTGGTCCCCTGGGGGCGGCTACCCGCTCAGGCGAGGGGGCTGTCGTCCGGATTCACGCCACTGACGCCGGTCTCGCCGTCCTCGTCGTCGCTCTCGGCCAGGACGGGGGAGGCGTGGTGCGACCAGAGCTTCCAGCCGTCGGACGTGCGGCGGAACACGTTCGTGGCGACGACGAGCTGGCCGACCAGCGGCCCCAGTTCCCCGCCGCCCTCGGGCGCGGGGCCGCCGCTGAGGATGTTCTCGGTGCAGGTGACGAGGGCGGTGTCACCGGTGACGGAGACGTGCACGTCGGTGAGGAAGAACTGGATGTAGTCGGTGTGGGCCATGATCAGGGCGTAGGACCTGAGGACCTCGCCGCGGCCGGTGAGCACCGGCCAGCCGGGGTGTACGCAGGAGACCACGCCGGTGTCCGCCGGGTCGTGGTACTCCTCGTCCACGCCCAGGTCGGCCGGGGTGAGCCAGAGCGACGACAGCTCCTCGAAGTCGCCGCGTTCCATCGCCTCGTAGAAGGCGGTGTTGGCGGCCTCCACCTGCTCGACGTCGGTATGGGGGGCGCTCACCGGGCTCCTTCCGCCCCGCGCTCGTCACCGGCGCCGGGCGCTGGGCGCGTGCACTCCGCTCCCGGCGCGTCCGCTGCCCCGTACGCCCCCCGCTCACCCTCCGTGCCCGGCGCGCGCCCTGCTGCGCGCGCCCTGCCGTCACCTGGTGCGCCAGGCGCGGACCCGGACATCCGCGCCTTCTCCACGGCGCGCGCGACCCGTACCGCGTCCGCGGTGGCGCGCACCTCGTGCACGCGTACCGCCCACGCACCGGAGTGCGCCGCGAGTGCGGAGACGGCGGCCGTGGCGGCGTCGCGCTCCCGGGCCGGCGGGGGCGCGCCCTCCGGGCCGGCCAGGACGCGGCCGAGGAACCGTTTGCGGGAGGCGGCCACGAGCAGGGGGTGGCCGAGGGCGCGCAGGCGGTCCAGGCGGGCGAGGAGGGCGAGGTCGTGCTCGGCCTCCTTGGAGAAGCCCAGTCCGGGGTCCACGACGATGCGGTCGGGGGCGATGCCGCCGGCGAGGACGGCCTCCACGCGCGCGTGCAGCTCGTCCACGACTTCGGCGACGACGTCGTCGTAGACGCCCTTGACGTTGCCGCCCTGGAGGAAGCCGCGCCAGTGCATGACGACGAACGGGGCGCCCGCGTCTGCGACGACCGGGATCATCGCGGGGTCGGCGAGGCCGCCGCTGACGTCGTTGACGAGGGCGGCGCCGGCCGCGAGGGACTGTTCGGCGACACGGGCGCGCATGGTGTCGACGGAGACGACGACGCCCTCGGAGGCGAGGCCGCGGACGACCGGGATGACGCGCCTGAGTTCCTCGGCCTCGTCCACCCGGGTGGCGCCGGGACGGGTGGACTCGCCGCCGACGTCGACCAGGTCCGCGCCTTCGGAGACGAGGTCCAGGCCGTGTTTGACGGCGACGGTCGTGTCGAACCAGCGGCCGCCGTCGGAGAAGGAGTCGGGGGTCACGTTGACGACACCCATGACCGCGCACCGGTCCCATGCCGGAAGGCCCGCCACCTGGCCGCGCCCGCTGAGGTTGTTCATACGTTCAGCGTAGGCCCAGCAGGATGCCGCAAACGCGCGGCGGCCCGGGCGGGAGCCCCTGTGCTGGAGGGGGTGGGGTGCCCGCCCGGGCCCGGCCTTGCCGCACGGTACGGTCATGCGGTGCTCAGTACGTCTTGACGTCTTAGGGCGCTCAGTGCGTCCTACGGCGCGTCAGGCCGCGCGGACGTCCCGTTCCGCCACGGTGTGCGCGCAGGGGCGCTCGACAGCTGCCCTGCGCCGGCGCAGGAAGCGCGGGAGCGGCAGCGCGAGGTTGACGAAGCCCTCCGCCTGCATGGCGGCGAAGCCGATGCGGGGCAGGTCGGCGGAGTGCCGGTAGACCACGAAGCGGGGCTCCCAGCGCGGCTGGAACTTGGCGTTGAACTTGTACAGCGACTCGATCTGGAACCAGCGCGAGAGGAACACGAGCAGCCCGCGCCAGGCGCGCAGCACCGGACCTGCGCCGATCTTCTCGCCGCGTGCGAGGGCCGAGCGGAACATCGCGAAGTTCAGTGAGACGCGGGTGATGCCGAACTTCGGGGCGGCCTGCAGGGCGGCGACGATCAGCAGCTCGTTCATGCCGGGGTCCGCGCTGCGGTCGCGGCGCATGAGGTCGAGCGAGGCGCCGTCCTTGCCCCAGGGCACGAAGTGCAGGACCGCCTTCAGGTCGCCGTACTCGCCGGGCTCGTCGTCCTGCTTGTGGGCGGTGGCGATCAGGCAGTCGCCGTCGGTGGGGTCACCGATCCGGCCGAGCGCCATGGAGAAGCCGCGCTCGGTGTCGGTGCCGCGCCAGTCCTCCGCCGCCCGGCGGATGCGCTCCAGCTCGGTGTCGCCGAGGTCACGGATGCGCCGTACCCGCGTTTCGTAGCCGGCTCGCTCGATGCGCTTGACCATTTGTCGGACGTTGCGCATCGCGCGTCCGGCGAGGGAGAAATCCGCGACCTCCACCACCGCCTCGTCGCCCAGCTCCAGGGCGTCCAGGCCGGTCTCGCGGGTCCACACCTCGCCGCCCGTCTCCGAGCAGCCCATCACGGCCGGGGTCCAGGAGTGGGCCTTGGCCTCGTCCATGAAGCGCTCGATGGCGCCGGGCCAGGCCTCGACGTCGCCGATGGGGTCGCCGCTGGCGAGCATCACACCGGAGATGACGCGGTAGGTGACGGCGGCCTTGCCGCTGGGGGAGAAGACGACCGCCTTGTCCCGGCGCAGCGCGAAGTGGCCGAGGGAGTCGCGCCGGCCGTGCTTCTCCAGCAGGGCCCGCAGTTGGGCCTCGTCCTCCTCGGTGAGGCGGGCGGCCGGGTGCTCGGGGCGGAACGCCAGGTAGATGGTGGTGACGGCGGTGATCCAGCCGAGGGCGCCGAGGGAGAAGGCGACGGTCCAGGACGTGTTGCCCTGGTAGTCGACCGGGCCCTCGAAGCCGAACAGGCCGTAGATGACGTGGGTGAGCCGGTCGGCGAGGCTCGGGTCGCCGACCGTCCGGTGCGGGTGGACGCTGACGATGACCAGGCCCAGCATGAGCGAACCGGCGCTCATGAGGACGAAGTTGGCGAGCGCGCGCCACCTGCTGCGCGGGTCGGGCAGCGCCGCGAACTCGTTCCGGTGCAGCAGCAGCGGTACGAGCAGCGCGACCGCGATGAGCACACCGACGACCGAGTGGCGGTAGGCGAACTGGGCCACCGCACCCGCCGGCAGCAGCGCGACCGCGGCGCGCCACGCCCGTCGCTTGCGCCGCTTGAGCCCGTGCGCGAGCAGCAGCAACAGCACGCCGCTGCTCAGCGACAGCGCTGCGGCGAAGGGGCCGAACGACCCCGGCAGCACCTCGGCTATGGCATGGACGCGGCTGTGCCGGAAACGTGGGAACACGCCCGCGGCGATGTCCAGGACGCCCACAAGAGCCGCCGCCCAGCCGACCAGGGCGGGAACGGCCTCGGGGCGCGGGCCGCGCAGTATGCGCCGCGCCCGGCTTGATCGGCTCGGAACCCCGCCCGACATTTCCCCATCTATCCTGACAGACATCGCATCCCGTAGTTCTGCGAGAGACCTTGGACCCGGGCCCGAGCGGGCATCCGGCGACATTGCGCCCTCTAGGACGGTGTCTCGGGGAGAGAGGTTCACTCCCCACCGGAAAGTCGGGTCAAAGGCCAAGGAAAACCCCGGGCAAGCCTTCGCGATGAAGCATGGGCGGGCGCCGGGCGGAGAGCGCAGGCAGGAAACATCCATGGGTCTCACGAGCAACAAGGTGCTGGTGCTGGCGATCGTCCTCGCCGTCGTGCTGTTCGTCGGCACGGTGTGGCTGTGGCCGCGGCTCGCCCGGCAGAGCTGGCGGGCCATCAGCGGACGGGTCGGCCTGCTCCTCGGCACCCAGCTGGCACTCTTCGCCTCCGTGGGCCTCTACGCCAACCAGGCCTTCGGTTTCTACGCCAGCTGGGCCGACCTGTTCGGCCAGGAGACGGATCAGGGCGTCGTCGTCGACCACGCGGCGGGCGGCGGCAGCGGCCCGGTCCAGGTGCTCACGTCGTACGGCGTCCCGGGCGTGCGCGGCAGCGGTCCGCAGACGACCGGTCAGGTCCAGAAGGTCGACATCACCGGCCGGCGAAGCCACATCGCCACCCCGGCGTTCGTCTACCTGCCGCCGGAGTACTTCCAGCCGCAGTACCGCACGCGCACGTTCCCCGCGGCGGTCGTCCTGACCGGCTACCCGGGTACGGCGCAGGCGCTGGTGGACAAGCTGCGCTACCCGCGCACGGCGCTGCAACTGGCCAAGGACGGGAAGATGCAGCCGATGATCCTGGTGATGCTGCGGCCGACCGTGGCGCCGCCGCGGGACACCGAGTGCGTGGACGTACCGGGCGGGCCGCAGACAGAAACGTTTTTTGCGAAGGACCTGCCGGAGGCCGTCCTCACGCACTACCGGGTCGGCAAGCGGCCCGGCAGCTGGGGCGTGATCGGCGATTCCACGGGCGGCTACTGCGCGCTCAAGCTCGCCATGCACCACCCCGACGCGTACGCGGCCGCCGCGGGCCTGTCGCCCTACTACAAGGCGCCGATCGACCCCACCACCGGCGACCTCTTCCACGGCGACAAGAACCTGCAGAACCGCGCCGACCTCTCGTGGCTGCTCAAGCACGACCGGGCGCCGGACACCTCGCTGCTCGTCACCAGCAGCAAGGTCGGCGAGCACAACTACAAGGCCACGCTGAAGTTCATCGCGGGCGTGCAGGCCACGAACGTGACCCGGATATCGTCGATCATCCTCGAAAGCGGCGGACACAACTTCAACACCTGGCGGCGCGAGATCCCGCCGACGCTGCAGTGGATCAGCGGGCGGCTCACCGACCGCTGAGCCGCCGTACGCCTGACGCCCCGTGAAGCCGGTGCCGTGGCCGTGTTTTTACGGGGCGGGGGCCCACGATTCGCCTACGCGCGGTAAGTTTCTGGCCATGCCACGTGGACGCCACCGCCATTCACCACCCCTGCACCGGCTGTTGCCTCCCTCGGCGATCGCCGGTGTCTCCGTCGTCTGTGCGCTGGGTCCCTGGGTGTTCTCCGAGGCCATGGTGTTGCGCGCACTGGCCGCGGCCGCCGCCGTGACGGCGGTCGTCGGCGCGGTCGTGATGCGCCGCTGGGACGCGCAGGCGGGCAAGCGGGTCGCCGAGCTGACACGCGCGCGTGCCGGCGACGAATGGCGGTACGAGGAGCGGGTCGCCGAACTGGAGACCGACCTGGAGGAGTCGCGCGAGCTGCGCGCCAAGCTGGAGCAGCGGCTGCGCGCCAAGCGGGCCGAGCTGACCGGCCTGCGCAACGAGCACGCGGCCCTGCTGCGCCGGTACGCCACGGCGGAGACCGAGCGCGCGAGCGCCCTGGAAGGACGCCGGCTGCTGGAGATCGAGGCCGCCGAACCGTCGTCCGCGCCCGCGCTGCCGCCCGCGCGCCGCGCCGAGCCCGAGCCGGCCGCGGTGGAGGGAGCCGACGCAGCCGCCGAGGAGGACTCCGGGGACGAGCCGACGGCCCGCGCGGTGTTCTCACCCGAGGGCGCCGGGCTGTACCGGCAGGCACTGACGGCGCTGGTCCGGTTCGACGCGGACGCCTCGGCCGACGCCGTGACGGAAGCCGCGCACGCACCGGCGCCCGCGGTCTCCGAGGCCGCCGCCGCCGGGGACACGGCCGACAAGCCGGCCGCTCCCGAGGCCCGCGAAGCCGACGCCGACGAGCCCGACGCCATCGCCGATGCCGTTACCGATGCCGTCCCGGCGGGCAGGGCCGACATATCCAGGTCCGACGCGGGCACGGCCGAGTCCGTCACCACACCAGCGGGCGCCGCGGCGGACACCCGAGCAGGCGCGGCCGAGAGCGCGGTCGAAGGAACGGCGGACGGTACGGCGGAAGGCGGAGTGGCGGACCACGCCGGTGCCCCTCGGAGCGAGGCCGGTGCGCCGGCCGCCCAGGAGGACGAGGCGCAGGGGCAGCCCGTGGCGGCCGACGGGCACGCCCGCGCGGCCGCCGCCCCCATGCCTCCGGCCGAGCCCGCGGGCCCCGGGGCGCAGGCCTCCGCCGGGCACTTCACGGTGCCGACCGCGGTGGCCGTCGTACCGTCCGCGCCCGCGCGGCGCCCGGCGGTCGAGGGCGGTTTCGACTTCTTCGGCACCCAGAAGGGCGCGCCGAAGGCCGCGCTGGACTCCGTGCAGAACGAGGACCTCGCCGACGTGGTCGGCGAGGAGGCCCTCGCCGTCCACAAGGCCGAGTCCGAGGCCGGGTTCAAGCAGGCCGACGCACAGTCGCGGGGCGTCGGCCAGGTCATCGACCTGACCGCGCACGACGAGACCGAGCAGATCGACGTGCAGAGGCTGCGCAGCGCGGCTTCCTGAGTGCCCCTCGGCCGCATCTCCCCTCGCCACGAGGACGACCGGGCCCGGCTTCCCGCGCAGGGAGCCGGGCCTCAGGTCATCCAGCGGTCCGGGCGGGCGTCCCGGCGGCCCGTACGGGACCGCTCCGCCTGGGCGTGAAGGAGCCGCGCGGCCTCCTCGGCGTCCCGCAGACGGGCGGTCACGGTCTTGCCGGCCCCGGTGTCCACGTGGACGTCGGCGAGCCGCCGGAGCCGCTCCCAGGGCCCCTGAGTCAGCCGTACGCTCTGCACCTTGGCGTGCGGGACCAGCGAGAGCCGGCGGCGCAGCAGGCCGTGCCGGGCGGCGAACACGGTGTCGGTGACCGCGAGCCGGTGGCCGCGCCACCACACCGGCACACACCAGCGGGCCCGGTCCGGGGGGCGCGTCAGAGCCTGGGGCACCGTCACGCCGTGCAGCACGCGCGCGATGACCGACTCGGCGACCGGGCGCGGGGCGACCGGCACCAGCACCGAGTTGTCGGACCCGGCCACGTCCAGCTCCACCCGCACCCAGCCGAGCCGCCGCCACAGCAGCGGTTCCACGATCCGCACGGTCTGCACCCGGCCGGGCGGCACCGTCTCATGCGTACGGTCGAGCAGCCCGCGGTCGATGCGCAGCCCGTCCGGCGACTCGCTCACCTTCCAGTCGAACTCGCCGGCGAACCGCCTCGCGCTGCTCGCGCCGGCCGCGCCGAGCAGTGGCAGGGTGGTCGCGAGGACCGTCCACAGGTTGTCGGTGGTGAGCCACAGCACGGTCGGTACGACGACCGCGGCGCACAACGAGCCCCAGGTGGCGCCCGTCAGCACCAGGGAGAGTGCCAGCGCGCGCGGGGGGACACGCAGCAGCTCGTGCGCCGGCGCCTCGCCGACTTCACGCGCCGTCTCGGGGGCGAAGCCCGCCGCGCGCGCGAGCAGTTCCGCGCGCAGGACGCGCGCCTCCCGCTCACCGAGGAAGGCGAGCTCGTCCTTGTCGTCGGCGCCCACGACGTCTATCCGCAGCTTGGCGACGCCCGCCACGCGCGCGAGGAGGGGACGGGAGACGTCCACGGCCTGGATGCGCTCCAGCCGGATGTGCGCCGTGCGCCGGAACAGCAGGCCGGTGCGGATGCGCAGTTCCGTGTCGGTGACCGCGAAGTGAGTGAACCACCAGGACAGGAAGCCGTAGAGGCCGGCGACCGGCACCAGCACGGCGAGCCCCAGCAGCAGCACGGTGGTGGTCAGCCGTTCCAGCTGCCGCTGCGTCGTGTCCGGGTCGTGCACCGCCCATCCGGCGAGTACGGCGATCGGCGCCCACGCCCGCCGGAAGGGCGTGACGGGGTGCAGCCGGCGCTCGATCACGGCCGCGTGCCCCTCGGCGCCCCGGGCGCCATCGGCGTCGGCGGCGCCATCCGCGCCGTCTCTGCGGTCTGGGGCGGCCATCGCCTGGTCTGTGGCGGCTATGCCGTCCGCGGTGTCGTCGTGGCCGGGGCTCGTCACAGGCCCGCCGTTCGGGCTTCGCCCAGCTCGGTGAGCCGGTCGCGCAGCCGTTCCGCCTCGGCGGGGGACAGACCGGGGATGGTGGCGTCCGTCGCGGCGGCCGCCGTGTGCAGCTGCACGGTGGCCAGCCCGAAGCGCCGCTCTACGGGCCCTGAGGTGACCTCCACCAGCTGCATCCGCCCGTACGGCACCACCGTCTCCTCGTGCCACAGGACACCGCGGCTGATCAGCAGGTCGTCCCCGCGCTCGGCGTAGCGCCACGAGCGCCAGTTGCGCTCCACCAGCGGCCAGCACCACGCGGCGAGGGCCGGCGGCAGCAGCGCGAAGGCGGCCCACGCGGGCCCCACGAGCAGGCCCAGCAGCAACCCGACGGCCACCGCGAGCACCGCCGTCCACACGACCAGGAGCAGCCGCCGCACCCGCACCAGAGCGGGATCCAGCCCCCGCCACGCCGGCTCGGCCCCTGGTATCCCGGTCTCCTCCGGGCTCCCCGTTTCCATGGGCCCAGCGTACGTAGGGGAAACTGGGGCCATGACTCCTACGACGGAGACCACGGTCGGGATCGGCGGCGCCGCGGAGAGCACCGACATGGTGCTCAACATCGGGCCCCAGCACCCCTCCACGCACGGCGTGCTGCGGCTCAGG
The DNA here is from genome assembly GCF_040297165.1 of Streptomyces sp. NPDC001851. NCBI lineage: Bacteria > Bacillati > Actinomycetota > Actinomycetes > Kitasatosporales > Streptomycetaceae > Streptomyces > Streptomyces sp. NPDC001851. Next base: position 270,819 of record NZ_JBEOYR010000009.1, read on the forward strand.
CTCGTGCTGGACGGGGAGCGCATCGTGCGCGCGGAACCGGTGATCGGCTATATGCACCGGGGCGCCGAGAAGCTCTTCGAGGCCCGCGACTACCGCCAGATCATCATGCTCGCCAACCGCCACGACTGGCTGTCGGCGTTCTCCAACGAGCTGGGCGTGGTCCTCGCCGTGGAGCGGATGCTCGGCATGGAGGTGCCCGAGCGGGCGGTGTGGACGCGCACGCTGCTCGCCGAGCTGAACCGCGTGCTGAACCACCTGATGTTCCTCGGCTCCTACCCGCTGGAGCTGGGCGGCATCACCCCGGTGTTCTACGCGTTCCGCGAGCGCGAGGTGCTGCAGAACGTCATGGAGGAGGTCTCCGGCGGGCGCATGCACTACATGTTCAACCGCGTCGGCGGCCTCAAGGAGGATCTGCCGGCCGGCTGGGCGGGGCGCGCGCGTGCCGCCGTCGCCGACGTGCGCTCGCGCATGGACGTCTTCGACGACCTGGTGCTCGGCAACGAGATCTTCCGGGGGCGCACGCGCGGGGTCGGTGCGATGACCCCGGAAACCGTGCACGCCTACGGCGTGAGCGGGCCCATCGCGCGCGCCTCGGGCGTCGACTTCGACCTGCGCCGCGACGAGCCGTACCTGGCGTACGGCGCCCTCCAGGACACGCTGCGGGTCGTCACCCGGAGCGAGGGAGACTGCCTCGCCCGTTTCGAGGTCCTGCTGGAGCAGACGCACAACGCTCTGGACCTGGCCGACGCCTGCCTGGACCGGCTCGCCGAGCTGCCGCCCGGGCCCATCAACCAGCGGCTGCCGAAGGTGCTGAAGGCGCCCGAGGGGCACACGTACGCGTGGACCGAGAACCCGCTCGGCATCAACGGCTACTACCTGGTCAGCAAGGGCGACAAGACGCCGTACCGGCTGAAGCTGCGCTCGGCCTCGTACAACAACATCCAGGCGCTGACCGAACTGCTGCCGGGGACGCTGGTGGCGGACATGGTGGCGATCCTGGGCTCGATGTTCTTCGTGGTCGGCGACATCGACAAGTAGGCCGGCCACGGGCAAGGGGCCGGCCGGCTCAGCGGCTCAGGCGAGCGGGTCCGGAATTCCAACCGGCTGGACCAGCCAGCCGAAGTCGCCCAGACCGCCCGGCGCGGTGAGTTCGGCGGCCTCTCCGGCGCTCGCGAGGGCGCGCACGTAGGCGGTGGGGTCCGTGGCGGCCAGCGCGAGCGGGGGGCGTGCGCCGGTGATGTCCAGGGCGTGCAGAGCGGCGCGCTGCGTGAGCAGGCGCGCGGCCGGCAGTGTGCGCGCCTCATCAGAAGGCCCCTGCGCCGTGTTCGAGGGCGTGCGCGCCGGACCCGGGGGGGTGTCCGGGGGCGTGTGCGCCGTGGTCTTGGGTGTGCGAGCCGTGCCCAGTGGCGCGTCGGGCTGCTCCGAAACGGCGCGGGTCGTGTGCTCGGCCGGGCGCGCCGCCCCCGCGGTCGTGTGCGCCGGGTCGCAAGCCGTGCGCGCCGTCTCACCAGGCGTGCCCGAGGGCGTCTGCGCCGTGGGAGCCGCCGCGCACGCGTCCAGGGCGACATGCGCTGTGATGTCGCACGATCCGTCCGGCACGGGTGCCGTCTCGCGCCCTTCCCGGAAGCCGGTGAGGGTCCCGAACGGGGGACGCGCGTCGACGGTGTGCGCGTAGTCCACGGCCACCGCGAGCCCGCGCACCACCCGGTGCACCACCGACGCCCACGCCAGGTCCCGGGGCAGCCCGATCTCCGCGCGCAGCCCCTCCTCCGCGGGCAGGGGCCACCAGCGCGCGAGCCAGTCCGCGTCCGCGCCGGTCACGGGCTCCCCGAGCCGCTCGCTGCCGTCGTCGGCGACGAGCACCAGCCGGGGGACTCCCGCGGGGTCGACCTCGGCGACGTCCACGGGCACGTTGTCCAGCCACTCGTTGGCGAACAGCAGCCCCGTGACGGCCACCGGGGGTGTGTCCAGCCAGGTGATCCGCTCGTCCAGTCCGGCCGGACGGTCGGCGAGCTCCACGGCGTACGCACGCACGCGTGCGGCCACGTCGGCGGGCAGAGCGGCGAGCACGCCGGTGACCAGCTCGCCGCGCCCCGCCCCCATGTCGACGAAGTCCAGCACAGGGGGTCGTTCCAGCGCCTCGTCGACCCGGCCCAGCAGCCGGGCCACGGCCTGCGCGAACAGCGGGGACGCGTGCACGGACGTGCGGAAGTGGCCGGCCGGGCCCTCCGGGCGGCGGTAGAAGCCGCCGGGGCCGTACAGCGCCGCCTCGGTCGCCGTACGCCAGCCGCGCGGGCCGGTGCCGTCCCGCAGGCCGTGCCGACCGGGCCGGCCGGGCCGGCCGTGGGCGTTGTGCCCGTCGCCGGGGGGCCGTTCCGCTTGCCGTGCCGTCTCATCCGTCACCGCAACAGACTAGGCGCACAGATGATCACTTCCTCCACCTTGCGGAGTATGCGCGCCCGGCGCGGATCGGCCCTCCGGTTGACCCCTGCACGCATCTGTTTTCCCTACTCTGGGTTACGTGCAGCGCCTCTACGACTTCCTCCGCCGCCACCCGACCGGGGTCGACACCTTCTGGGCCGTCGTCCTGTTCGGGCTGTCCGGCATGGTCGTGGCGAGCGTGAGCGGGGGGTCCGACCGGCACCACATGTCGCTCGTGGCCGGGATGGCGGTGTCGGCCATCCTGTGCGTCGTGCTCGCGCTGCGCCGCCGTTTCCCCGAGCCGATGCTGTTGGTCGCCCTCGCGACCGGACTGGCCCAGCTGGTGCTGGACGTCGAGACGACCGTCGCCGACTTCGCGATGCTGGTGATCACCTACACGGTGGCGGCGGTCGGTGCGCGCTGGGCCTCCCGGCTCGCCCTCGCGGTCAGCCTCTGCGCGGCGGGTCTCGCGCAGATCCGCTGGCCGGCCGAGCACTCCAGCTTCGCCGGGCAGATCGCCATCGCGGTCTTCCAGACGGTGCCCTTCGCGCTCGCCTGGGTGCTCGGTGACTCCATGCGCACCCGGCGCGCCTACTTCGCCCAGCTGGAGGAGCGCGCGGCCCGTCTGGAGAAGGAGCGCGAGGCGCAGTCGAAGGTCGCGGTGGCCGCCGAGCGCGCCCGTATCGCGCGCGAGCTGCACGATGTCGTCGCGCACAACGTGTCGGTGATGGTGGTGCAGGCGGACGGCGCCGCCTATGTCCTCGACGCCGCCCCCGACCAGGCCAAGAAGGCGCTGGAGACGATCTCCTCCACCGGCCGTCAGGCCCTCGCCGAGATGCGCCGCCTGCTGGGCGTGCTGCGCACCGGGGAGCACCAGGAGAGCGGGGAGTACGTCCCCCAGCCGGACGTCGAGCAGATCGACGACCTGATCGAGCAGTGCCGCAGCTCGGGCCTCCCGGTCGACTTCAAGGTCGAGGGCACCCCGCGTCCGCTGCCCAGCGGAGTGGAGCTCACCGCGTACCGGATCGTGCAGGAGGCGCTCACCAACACGCGCAAGCACGGCGGGCCCAACGCGGGCGCGAGCGTGCGGCTGGTGTACTTCGACGACGGGCTCGGTCTGCTCGTCGAGGACGACGGCAAGGGCGCTCCGCACGAGCTGTACGAGGAGGGCGGCGCCGACGGCCGGGGGCACGGCCTGATCGGCATGCGCGAGCGGGTCGGCATGGTCGGCGGCACGCTGGACGCGGGTCCGCGTCCGGGCGGAGGATTCCGCATCAGCGCCCTGCTGCCGCTCAAACCGGCGCACTGACGCGGCCGCACGCTTCCGATGAGACCCGTGCCACCACTCCCCGAGGCAACCCCACCGCTCCGAACGAAAGAGGCCCGATGACGATCCGCGTGATGCTCGTCGACGACCAGGTGCTGCTGCGCACCGGATTCCGGATGGTGCTCGCCGCCCAGCCGGACATGGAGGTCGTCGCGGAGGCGGGCGACGGCGTCGAGGCCCTGCAGGTCCTGCGGTCCACGGCCGTCGACGTCGTCCTGATGGACGTCCGCATGCCGAAGCTGGACGGTGTGGAGGCGACCCGGCGGATCTGCGCCGAGCCCAACCCGCCCAAGGTGCTGATCCTGACCACGTTCGATCTCGACGAGTACGCCTTCTCCGGGCTGAAGGCGGGCGCCTCCGGCTTCATGCTCAAGGACGTACCGCCGGGTGATCTGCTGGCCGCGATCCGTGCCGTGCACAGCGGTGACGCGGTCGTGGCGCCGTCCACCACCCGGCGCCTGCTGGACCGCTTCGCGCCTATGCTGCCCTCCGCCGGCAAGGAGCCGCAGCACAAGGAACTGGAGCGGCTCACCGACCGGGAGCGCGAGGTGATGGTGCTGGTCGCCCAGGGCCTGTCCAACGGCGAGATCGCGGCCCGGCTGGTGCTGAGCGAGGCGACGGTGAAGACCCATGTGGGCCGCATCCTGACCAAGCTCGGCCTGCGCGACCGGGTCCAGGTCGTGGTGCTGGCCTACGAGACGGGGCTGGTACGCGCGGGCGGACACGGCTGACGCGGTCCGTACGGCGCCGGCTTCGACGCGGGGACCGTCCCAGCCCGGTTTCAGCGCGACGGCTGTCCGAACCCGGCTGCAGCGCGGCTCTGTCCAAGCCGGGCTTCATTGCGAGGGTCGTCCGAACTCGGCTTCGGCGCGGGTCCGTTCAAGCCGGGCTTCAGTGCGAGGGCTGTCCGGTCCCGGCGTCAACGCGGGCCCTCGGGGCCGGGCTTCAGTGCGACGGCCGTCCGACCCGGCTGCAGTGCAGGTCCGTCCGGGCCCGGCTTCAGCGCAGGACGCCCTCGATGAAGTCGCTGCCCAGGCGGGCCACCGCCGCCAGGTCCAGTTGGTGCTGGACGTACCGGCCCCGGCGGCAGCCGGTGATCAGGCCCGCCTTCTTCAGCACCGCGAGGTGCCGGGATATCTCGGGGGCCGACATGCCGTGCGCGTCGGCCAGTTCGCCGGTGGTGTGCGGGGACCGCGCGAGATGCCGGCACAGCCGCAACCGCACCGGGTGGGCCAGCGCCTCCAGCCGGCGCGTGAGCTGGTCGACGGACGGGGCCTGCGGTCGCGTGCCGTTCACGGGATAGGTGATCGAGGGCTGCCAGCCGTACCGGTGCAGGACCATCACGTGCGGCCAGCCCAGGCTCGTCGGGACGAGGACCAGGCCGCCGTCACCGGTGGCGCTGTGGCCCACCAGGAGCTTGTCGACGGTGATGAGCGCGGCCTCCTGGTCCAGCGAGACGGCTCCCGAGAGGGACGACAGGGCCTCGGCGAGGCCCTTGCGGCGCAGCAGCTCGGTCTTGTGCCGGGCGTCCGCGGCGAGCTGCGGCTGGACGCGGGCCCAGATGTCGGCGAAGAACGCCTCGTCGCAGTCGAGCATCAGCTCCCGGAACCAGGCGCGCACGGCCGGCGGATCCGCCAGCAGCCGACGCGTGAACCGCTCCTGTACGGCACCGCGCGCGGCGGCCAGTTCCAGCGAGCGGCGGCGCAGTTCCGGGTCGTCGAGCGGGCTGGACTGCTGGGAGTCGTAGCGCAGCTGGCAGGTGAATTCCAGTGCCGCGGTGACGAACTGATCGTCCGTCAGTTTGTCCAGCAGGTCCAGTTCCTCGGCGAGCGTGGCGCCGGGGAGCGCGTGGCCGCCGGGGATGCCCGCGAACGGGGCGAAGACGTCCGAGAACGTCGTGCGCCACAGGAACTCCGCCTCGCACAGCCGGTCGGCCAGACAGGGGTCCAGCCGGGACGAGACGGCCGTCGCCCAGCCCTGGAGGCCGGGGTGGTGGCCGGGCTCGCTGAGGGCGTGCAGGGCCATCCCCAGCTCCGCCAGCGGAGAGGGCACGACGGAGACCCGCTCCGGTGGCAGCCCGGTGATGTCGATGGTCACGCTCATGCCCTCCATCGTGCACCCGGCCACTGACAGTGCCGCCGTGGATTGACGGCAGCCGTCAATCCACGGGACACCCGCCCTGGCCGGGGGCAGCCTGGAGGGCGCCGGGGCAGCCGCGGAGCCCGAACGGTCACCGAGCGGTCGGTGACCAATCCCTGACCCGAGAGTCCCGAGAACATCCGAGAAGGCGATCCGCCATGAGCATCACCCAGCAGTACCTCCTGGACAGTTACCGCGCCCGCGTGCTCGGCGAACCGGAGCCGCCCGCGTCGGGCCGGTACGACGTCGGCCTGGTGCGTGAACTGCGCGACCACCGGCGCTTTCACGCCGTCATCGCCGGGCGCCCGGCGCGGGGGCGCGTGCGGCACGCCCTGCGCCGGTGGCTGCGCCCGCGCACGCTGTGATCATGCGTGCTGTGATCACGGGCGGGCGCGTGCCCATCGCGCGATCACCCCGCGGGCAGCCGGCGCACGAAGTCGGCCACGGCCGCCCGTACGTCGTCCGCCGTCCACTCCAGGCCCGGTGAGCGCACGGCGACCTCGCTGAAGGACATCCCGGGTCCGCCGCGGTCCCAGGGATGGGCGAAGAGGAAGACCCCGGTCTCCTCGGCCTGGCGCACCGCCGCCTCCATCACGACGTCCGGGTCGTACGGCAGCCAGACCTGGAAGTCGTGGGTGTGCGGTTCCTCGGGGTGCACCCGCGCCCACGGGACGCCCGCCGCGGCGAAGCCCTCGCGCAGCGCGGCGGCGACCACGCGCGCGTGCCGTACGTAGTCCGGCAGCCGGGGCAGCTCGCGCGCCAGGCCGACGAGTGCCGAGAGCACGGTGGGGAACTGCTGGAAGACCATCCCGCCGTACCGGTGGCGCCAGGTCTTCGCCTCCTCCACCAGCGTCCTCGGACCGGCCAGCGCGGCGCCGCCGAAGCCGTCGAGGGACTTGTAGAACGACACGTAGACGCTGTCCGCCAGGCTCGCGATCTCCTCCAGGGGCCGGCCGAAGTGGACCGTGCACTCCCACAGGCGCGCGCCGTCGAAGTGCACCACCGCGTCGCGCTCCCGCGCCGCCTCGGTGACCTCGGTCAGTTCCTCCCAGGTGGGCAGCACGAAACCGGCGTCCCGGAGGGGCAGTTCCAGCATCAGCGTGCCGAAGGGCTCCTCGAAGTCGCGTATCTCGGCGGCGGTGGGCAGCCGGGGCGCACTGGTCACACGCACCGGCCGCAACCCGCTGACCTCGCTGAGCGCATGCCGTTCGTGCACCTCCGGGTGGGCCAGGGCGTGCAGGGCCACCGCGCGGTCGCCGGTGCGGCCCGCCCAGCAGCGCAGGGCCACCTGCTGGGCCATCGTGCCGGTGGGGAAGAACGCGGCGGCCTCCGTGCCGAGCAGGGTCGCGACCCGTTCCTCCAGGTCCGCCACGATGCCGTTGCCGTACTGGTCCACGTGCTGGTCCAGGTCGCACACCGCGGGTGCGGCTTCCTGGAGGGCGGCCAGCCGCTCCCGGATCGTGCGTTGCGGGCCCGGGCGCGACAGCACCCGTTCCGCCTGCGCGAAGGCGGCTCGGCGCCGTTCCCGCATCCGCTCCTGGACGGACGGTTCCGCCTGTCGCTCTTCGCCCTGCTCCGCCGTATCGGTCATGTACTGATCATGGCGTGCTGCCCCGCGCGCGGACAGCCGGGTTTCCGCGCGGCGAGACCGCAGCCGGCGCCGGGCGACACCGCCGCCGTGCGTGGCGTAACCCACAGCCTGTGGACAACCAGTCGGCGCCGCACCGAGATAGCGTTAACATGACGAGAAATCGTCCGGTACCCAGAGCGGACTGGAACGGGAAGGCCGCCGTCGCGTGAGTACAGTCCACCAGCCAGACCTCAAGGACCGCCCCGCGCGGCTCACCGTCGGTGTCGTCGGCGCCGGCCGCGTGGGCCCCGCGCTCGCCGCGTCCCTCCAGCTCGCCGGACACCGCCCGGTGGCCGTCTCGGGTGTCTCCGACGCCTCCCGGCGGCGCGCCGAGACCATGCTCCCGGACGTGCCGCTGGTGCCGCCCGCCGAGGTCCTTCAGCGCGCCGACCTGGTGCTGCTCACCGTCCCCGACGACGTCCTGCCCGGCCTGGTCACCGGCCTCGCCGAGACGGGTGCGGTGCGGCCCGGTCAGCTGCTCGTGCACACCTCCGGCCGGTACGGCGCGGGGGTCCTCGACCCGGCCCTGCGCGCGGGCGCGCTGCCGCTGGCCCTGCACCCGGCGATGACCTTCACCGGCACTCCCGTGGACGTGCAGCGCCTGGCCGGCTGCTCCTTCGGCGTCACCGCGCCCGAGGAGCTGCGGCTGGCCGCCGAGGCCCTCGTCATCGAGATGGGCGGCGAGCCCGAGTGGATCAGCGAGCAGAACCGCCCGCTCTACCACGCGGCCCTCGCGCTCGGCGCCAACCACCTGGTGACCCTGGTCGCCCAGTCGATGGAGCTGCTGCGCACGGCGGGTGTCGGGGCGCCCGACCGGATGCTCGGCCCGCTGCTCGGCGCCGCCCTGGACAACGCCCTGCGCTCCGGTGACCTGGCGCTCACCGGGCCCGTCGCGCGCGGGGACGCCGGCACGGTCGCCGCGCACATCACCGAGCTGCGCGAGCACGCCCCGCAGACCGTCGCGGGCTACGTGGCGATGGCCCGCGCGACCGCCGACCGGGCACTCGCGCACGGCCTGCTGAAGCCCGAACTCGCCGAGGACCTGCTCGGCGTGCTGGCCGACGGTGCCGGCGGCACGAACGGCACCACCGGCCCAGGCACCACCGGCACCGAGGGGAACGACCGATGACCACCGCCCTGCTGAGCACCGCCGGCGAGCTGCACGCGCGGGTGCGCCGCGGCCGCCGCGCCGTCGTGATGACCATGGGCGCCCTGCACGAGGGCCACGCCACCCTGATCCGCACGGCGCGCGAGATCGCAGGACCGGACGGCGAGGTCGTCGTCACCGTCTTCGTCAACCCGCTTCAGTTCGGCGCGGGCGAGGACCTGGACCGCTACCCCCGCACCCTGGACGCCGACCTGAAGATCGCCGAGCAGGCCGGTGCGGACGCGGTGTTCGCGCCGTCCGTGGACGAGGTCTACCCCGGCGGCGCTCCCCAGGTCCGGATCACCGCCGGCCCCATGGGCGAACGCCTGGAGGGCGCCTCGCGGCCCGGCCACTTCGACGGCATGCTCACCGTCGTCGCCAAGCTGTTGCACCTCACCCGCCCCGACGTGGCCCTGTACGGCCAGAAGGACGCCCAGCAGCTGGCCCTGATCCGGCGCATGGTGCGGGACCTGAACTTCGGCGTCGAGATCGCCGGCGTACCGACCGTGCGCGAGGAGGACGGGCTCGCCCTGTCGAGCCGCAACCGCTACCTCTCGGCGGAGGAGCGCCGTACCGCGCTCGCGCTGTCCCGGGCGCTGTTCGCGGGCCGCGACCGGCACGCCGCGCAGGAGGCGCTGCGCGCGCGTGCCCGCGAAGTGCCCTCCACGCACGCGCGTGCCGAGGCGCTGAGCGCCCTCGGGGAGTCCCGTGCGGCCGCCGACGCGCACGCGGTCGCCACGGCGTCCCCCGGCGGTCCGGCGGCCGTCCGCGCCGCCGCACGGCAGGTGCTGGAGGAGGCCGCGCGCCTGTCCCCGCCGCTCGAACTGGACTACCTGGCCCTCGTCGACCCGTCCGACTTCACCGAGATCGGTGACGACTTCACCGGCGAGGCCGTCCTCGCCGTCGCCGCCCGGGTCGGTACGACCCGGCTGATCGACAACCTCCCTCTCACCTTCGGAGCCGCCTCGTGAGCAGCACAGGCACCAGCACAGGCATACGACTGCACGCGCCCGCCCCCGGGTGGTCCATCCCGGCGGACGTGGTCGTCGTCGGCTCCGGAGTGGCCGGTCTGACCGCCGCTCTGCGCTGCGAGGCCGCGGGCCTGACGACCGTGGTCGTCACCAAGGCCCGCCTGGACGACGGCTCCACGCGCTGGGCGCAGGGCGGTATCGCCGCGGCGCTCGGCGAGGGCGACACGCCTGAACAGCACCTAGGGGACACCCTGGTGGCCGGCGCGGGCCTGTGCGACGAGGAGGCCGTACGGATCCTCGTCACCGAGGGCCCCGACGCGGTACGGCGGCTGATCTCCACCGGCGCCCACTTCGACACCGACGACGAGGGCGACATCCACCTCGGCCGCGAGGGCGGCCACCACCGGCGCCGGATCGCGCACGCGGGTGGCGACGCGACCGGCGCGGAGGTCTCCCGGGCGCTCGTCGAGGCGGTACGCGCGCGTGGGCTGCGCACCATCGAGAACGCGCTCGTGCTGGACCTGCTCACCGACGCCGAGGGCCGTACGGCCGGTGTCACGCTGCACGTGATGGGCGAGGGCCAGCACGACGGTGTGGGCGCCGTGCACGCCCCCGCCGTGGTGCTCGCGACCGGCGGCATGGGGCAGGTGTTCACCGCGACCACCAACCCGTCGGTGTCGACCGGTGACGGCGTCGCGCTGGCGCTGCGCGCGGGCGCCGAGGTCAGCGACCTGGAGTTCGTCCAGTTCCACCCGACCGTGCTGTTCCTCGGCCCGGACGCCGAGGGCCAGCAGCCGCTGGTGTCCGAGGCGGTGCGCGGCGAGGGCGCCCATCTGGTGGACGCCGACGGCGTGCGCTTCATGGCCGGGCAGCACGAGCTGGCCGAGCTGGCGCCGCGGGACATCGTCGCCAAGGGCATCCTGCGGCGGATGCTGGAGCAGGACGCCGAGCACATGTTCCTCGACGCCCGGCACTTCGGCGCCGAGATGTGGGAACGACGCTTCCCGACCATCCTGGCCGCCTGCCGCGCCAACGGCATCGACCCGGTCACGGAGCCCATCCCGATCGCCCCGGCCGCCCACTTCGCCTCCGGAGGCGTCCGCACCGACGCGCAGGGGCGTACGACCGTGCCCGGCCTGTACGCGTGCGGCGAGGTCGCCTGCACCGGCGTGCACGGCGCGAACCGGCTCGCCTCCAACTCCCTCCTCGAAGGCCTCGTCTACGCCGAGCGGATCGCCGCCGACATCGCCGCCGCGCGGGCGGAGAACGGCCTCCACGCGCCCGTGCCCCAGCCCGTCCCGGACCCCGGGAAGCCGGAGCACCCGCTGCTCGCCCCCGAGGCCCGGTTCGCCATCCAGCGGATCATGACCGAGGGCGCGGGCGTGCTGCGCTCGGAGGACTCCCTCGCGAAGGCCGCCGAGCAGCTCCAGCAGCTGCACAGCGAGGCCCGTGACGCCCTCCACGAGAACGGCAAGACCGCCGAGCCCGGCGTCGACACCTGGGAGGCCACCAACCTCCTGTGTGTCGCCCGCGTCCTGGTCGCCGCCGCGCGGATGCGCGAGGAGACCCGCGGCTGCCACTGGCGCGAGGACAGCCCCGAGCGCGACGACACCCACTGGCGGCGCCACATCGTCGTACGGCTGAACCCCGACCGGTCGCTGGCCGTGCGCACCACCGACACCGCAGACTTCCCCCCTACCCGGTAACACCCAGCGCCCCAGGAGCAGTGACGAACGTGAGCACCGACGACCTTCCCCTCGCCCCCACCGGCGGTTGCGGCGACGGCTGCGCCTGCGGCGCCGAGGGCGACGAGGAGTACCTGGAGAGCGGGCTCGACCCCGCGCTCGCCGAGCTGCTGGCCGCCGCCGGGCTCGATCCCGTAGAGGTCGAGGACATCGCCAACGTGGCCATCCAGGAGGACCTGGACGGCGGCGTGGACGTGACGACCGTCGCGACCATCCCCGAGGAGGCCGTCGCCACCGGCGACTTCACCGCGCGCGAGGCGGGCGTCGTGGCGGGCCTCAGGGTCGCCGAGGCCGTGCTCTCGGTGGTCTGCACGGACGAGTTCGAGGTCGAGCGGCACGTCGAGGACGGCGACCGCGTGGAGGCCGGGCAGAAGCTGCTGTCGGTCACCACCCGCACGCGTGACCTGCTGACCGCCGAGCGCAGCGCGCTGAACATCCTGTGCCGCCTGTCCGGCATCGCGACCGCCACGCGCGCGTGGGCGGACGCGCTGGAGGGCACCAGGACCAAGGTCCGCGACACCCGCAAGACGACCCCGGGTCTGCGCTCGCTGGAGAAGTTCGCGGTCCGCTGCGGCGGCGGCGTCAACCACCGCATGTCGCTGTCCGACGCGGCCCTGGTGAAGGACAACCACGTGGTCGCCGCCGGTGGCGTCGCGCAGGCCTTCAAGGCCGTACGGGAGCAGTTCCCGGAGGTGCCGATCGAGGTCGAGGTCGACACCCTGCACCAGCTGCGCGAGGTCGTCGAGGCGGGCGCCGACCTGATCCTGCTGGACAACTTCACGCCGGACGAGTGCGCGGAGGCCGTCGGGATCGTGCGCGGGCGCGCGCTGCTGGAGGCCTCCGGCCGGCTGACGCTCGACATCGCGCGCGTGTACGCCGACACGGGCGTGGACTTCCTGGCCGTCGGCGCGCTCACCCACTCCTCGCCGATCCTGGACATCGGCCTGGACCTGCGCGAGGCGGAGTAACGGCCATGCTGCTCACGATCGACGTCGGCAACACGCACACCGTCCTCGGGCTGTTCGACGGTGAGGACATCGTCGAGCACTGGCGCATCTCCACGGACGCGCGCCGCACCGCGGACGAGCTGGCGGTGCTGCTGCAGGGCCTGATGGGCATGCACCCGCTGCTCGGCGAGGAGCTGGGCGACGGCATCGACGGCATCGCGATCTGCGCGACCGTCCCCTCGGTGCTGCACGAGCTGCGCGAGGTCACCCGGCGCTACTACGGCGACGTCCCCGCCGTCCTGGTCGAGCCGGGCGTGAAGACCGGTGTGCCGATCCTCACCGACAACCCCAAGGAGGTCGGCGCCGACCGGATCATCAACGCGGTCGCGGCCGTCGAGCTGTACGGCGGCCCCGCGATCGTCGTCGACTTCGGTACGGCGACCACGTTCGACGCGGTCTCCGCGCGCGGGGAGTACGTCGGCGGCGTCATCGCACCCGGCATCGAGATCTCCGTGGAGGCGCTCGGCGTCAAGGGCGCGCAGCTGCGGAAGATCGAGGTGGCCCGGCCGCGCAGTGTGATCGGCAAGAACACCGTCGAGGCCATGCAGGCCGGCATCGTGTACGGCTTCGCCGGGCAGGTCGACGGGGTCGTCAGCCGGATGGCCCGGGAGCTGGCCGACGACCCGGACGACGTCACGGTGATCGCCACGGGCGGGCTCGCGCCGATGGTGCTGGGGGAGTCCTCGGTGATCGACGAGCACCAGCCGTGGCTGACGCTGATCGGGCTGCGCCTGGTGTACGAGCGGAACGTGTCGCGGCTGTGAGGTGACCGGCGCCCTCCTGGAGCGCCGGTTCTCCCGCTGCACGCGCGCGTGGTCGTGTCCGTGGCCCCGGTCGGGGGAAACCGGGAGCGACACGCGTCGAAAAAACATCCCGATTCGTCAGTTTTGTCCGATTAGCGGTAGCGTCGCCGCATGCCCACGCCATACGGATCCCGCGGCGGCATGGCGTTCGGCGCGGAGGAGCTGCGTGTGCTCCGCCGCGCCCTCGCCCTCGCCCTTCACCCCGGCCAAGCGTCCGCCGAGGACGTCAAGGACTGCTTCCGGCTCGCAGAGTCGCTCGACGAGGCGATGCGCGAGGGGGCGAGACTGCGCGCTTTCCTGGTGGCCGACCTCGGCCGGTACCGGGCCGCGCTCCCGGGTGCCGCCGCCGGGTATCTCGGCCTGCTGGAGGAGGCGCTGGGGGCCGGGCACCGGCCGGCGCCGGATGATCTCGCCGCGCTGCGGGCGCTGCGCGGCAACCCGGCGGCGGCCGCGCTGCTGGACCGCTGCCAGGCGCTGGCCGAGCAGGACGTACGGGCCCGGTTCGCGCAGGGTGCGCGCAAGGTGCCCGCACCCGCCGTGCCGCCCTCACGCGCCCGCCTGCTGGCCCTTCCGGGCGGCGGGGCGGCCTCGGGGCCCCGGCAGGCCGAGGAGCCGCAGAAACCGGCGCAGAAGCCCGCACCGGGTCCCGCGACGAAGCCGGCGCCCAAGCCCGGGCCGGCGCCCGCGGAGCGGCCCGCCACGGAGCCGGCCACGCCGAAGCGGCCCATCCCGACGCCGGGGGAGGTCTTCCCGCGCCGCAAGCCCGCGCCCCCGGCGGACCCGGCCGAGAGCTGCCGGCTGGCCGCCGGCTGAGCGACGCGCCCGGTTCACGGGCGGTTCGCGCACCCCGTACCTTTCGCCCGTTGCTCCGTGGCTACTCTGGACCCATGGACTACGTCTCCGCGCTCGTGCCTCCGGTCGTGATGGCCGTGTTCTTCATCGGTGTGGTCAGGGTGATCGTGAAGACCCAGGGCGGGGCCGCCAAGGCCAAGGAGGACGCCGCCGTCGACGCCGCCCTCGCGCGCGTGGAGGGTGCGCGTCAGGCATCCCCCGGCGACGCCTGAGTCGGTGCGCCGGGCAGGCGCCGCCCCGGTGCGGGCCCGGGTCGCATGCCCCTTTTGTTCCCATTCGCGGGCTTAGTGCCCGTCCGGCACGCCATTACCGGGATCTCCCACTATTATTCTGAGTTGTGCCTCGCCCATTGGGAGAACTCGAAGACGCGGTCATGACGCGGGTGTGGAAGTGGAACCGCCCGGTGACCGTTCGAGAAGTCCTGGAAGACCTCCAGCAGGAGCGCTCCATCGCGTACACCACCGTGATGACCGTTTTGGACAATCTCCATCAGAAGGGCTGGGTCCGCCGCGAGGCGGAAGGGCGGGCCTATCGATATGAGGCCGTCTCGACACGGGCCGCGTACGCCGCCGCCCTCATGAACGACGCCTGGTCGCAGAGCGACAACCCGGCCGCCGCACTCGTCGCCTTCTTCGGGATGATGAGCGAGGAACAGCGCCAGGCCCTCAGCGACGCCGTACGCATCGTCCAGGGCCCGGAAACCGTTCAAGCCACCGAACCGCGGCAACGGGAAGCCGTGCAAGAGGAAGCCGCGCAACGGGAAGCGCCCGAAGCCCGGCAAGGGGAGAACCCCGGCTCGGCCGGGGGCGCGGACGGGCGATAGCGTCCGCTCATGTCAGCAGAGCGTCCCGAAGTCTCCGCAAAAGCCATCACCGTCCGACGCGCCCGGACCAGCGATGTGCCGGCCGTTCGCCGCCTCCTCGACGCCTACGTCCGTGACCGCATCCTGCTCGACAAAGCCACCGTCACGCTTTACGAGGACATCCAGGAGTTCTGGGTCGCCGAACGCGACGACAACGCCGAGGTGGTCGGCTGCGGCGCGCTGCACGTCATGTGGGAGGACCTCGCGGAAGTCCGCACTCTCGCGGTGAAGCCCGGCCTCAAGGGCGCCGGTGTCGGCCACCAGTTGCTGGAGAAGTTGCTGCACACCGCGCGCTGGCTCGGCGTTCGCCGGGTTTTCTGCCTGACCTTCGAAGTGGACTTCTTCGGGAAGCACGGCTTCGTGGAGATCGGGGAGACGCCGGTCGACACCGATGTGTACGCGGAGCTCTTGCGTTCCTATGACGAGGGCGTCGCGGAGTTCCTGGGTCTCGAACGAGTGAAACCGAACACCTTGGGCAACAGCCGGATGCTTCTGCATCTGTGATCGTCATTGCCCCGGTTCCCTATGTCCGAAACGCGCATGTTTCCGGACGGAGCCGGTCCGTCGGTCCTCTACCGGTCCTCTCCCAGGGGTTTGTGTTTTTCCGGCAAAAGCGGTTTGCTTTCCGACGTACTGCAGTACTGCATATAACAGGGGCGGCGAAACGGCGGACGCCGCAGACCCCTGGCCCTCAACGTTATCGATGAAAGGAAATCCGGTGGCACAGAAGGTTCAGGTCCTTCTTGTCGACGACCTCGACGGCGGCGAGGCGGACGAGACCGTGACGTTCGCGCTGGACGGCAAGACGTACGAGATCGATCTCACGACCGCCAATGCGGACAAGCTGCGCGGCCTTCTCGACCCCTATGTGAAGGGCGGTCGGCGTACCGGAGGCCGTGCGTCGGGCGGACGCGGAAAGACGCGCGCCGCTTCCGGTGGCAACCAGGACACCGCGGCGATCCGCGCCTGGGCGAAGGAGAACGGTTACGAGGTCAACGACCGCGGCCGTGTTCCCGCGACCATTCGCGAGGCCTACGAGAAGGCCAACGGCTGATCCCGCCGGCAGGCGGTCGGCAGTGCGGCGCGCAGGCGCCGCAGCCGGACCCGGTGACAGTGCGCTGCCACCGTGTCCACCAGCCGTACGAGATCAGGGGCGCTCTTCTCGCGCCCCAGGGCCGGCATCGCCGGCAGCGAGGCCTCGACCTCGCCTCCAGGCCCAGGGGGCCGCAGCCATACGGCGGCCCCCTGCACGGATCCGGCCAAGGACCCGTCCCTCGTCGGCGTGACGCCGGCGCGGCCGGCCACCGGCGGGACCGGCGCCTCCATCGCGTCCCCCGCGCCCAGCACCCGCAGGTCGAGGGCCACGGCGCCCCATTCCAGCCAGTCCAGCAGCCCCGGCAGCTCCTCCGCGCTGCCCGCGGCCAGCAGCAGCCCCATCCGGTCGCCCCGCAGCGCCACCGGAGAGCCCGGCGCGAGATGCCGGAGCGCGCCCGCGCCCGCCTCGGCCGGCACGTCCAGGACGTCGAACCGCACCCCGGTGAGCAGCCGCAGCGGCCTTCCGGGCACTGTCGCCCACCCCAGATCGTTCTCGTACCAGTGACGGGCCCGGACCTCCGGGCCGGCCGGAGGACCACCGGCGTCCGGCACGCCCGGATCCGAGGGGCGACGAGGAAGGGGGACCGTTGAGAGCGCGGGGACCGAGCCGACCATGCCCACCGCAACCGCCGAAGCGACCGGCGGGTTACGCTGAGTGCACTGACGATCGCGCAAAGTACCGAAAAGGGGGGCGCGCGGAGGTGCGGGGAGGCGCAAGGTTGTTCGCCCATAGCGGAGGGAACCGGTGCGCGCGGCATGGAGTGTCCGTCCCGGCGGGTAAGACATGCCTAGTGGGAGGGGGCGACACGCAGAACGGGCCGTCTCACGTTCGCCATCGGCGTACTGGCGACTGGGATATCTGCCTGGCCTGCGGGAACATCGTCTCGCACCATCGGGTTGGAGCAGATGTCGGCGTTCGGGGTCAGGAGGCCATCGACGGTGTCGGCAGTTGGAATGAGCGGTCCCCGCTTGCGGGACTAAGCTGCGGAAGGACAGGGAGGGGAAGTTCCCCCCACTGCCTGACCGCTCTGAGGAGCGATTAACGATGTTCGAGAGGTTCACCGACCGCGCGCGGCGGGTTGTCGTCCTGGCTCAGGAAGAAGCCCGGATGCTCAACCACAACTACATCGGCACCGAGCACATCCTCCTGGGTCTCATCCACGAGGGCGAAGGTGTCGCCGCTAAGGCCCTGGAGAGCCTCGGCATTTCGCTTGAGGCGGTCCGCCAGCAGGTGGAGGAGATCATCGGCCAGGGCCAGCAGGCCCCGTCCGGTCACATCCCCTTCACCCCCCGTGCCAAGAAGGTCCTGGAGCTGTCGCTCCGCGAGGCCCTTCAGCTGGGCCACAACTACATCGGCACGGAGCACATCCTGCTCGGCCTGATCCGCGAGGGCGAGGGCGTCGCCGCCCAGGTCCTGGTCAAGCTGGGCGCAGACCTCAACCGGGTGCGGCAGCAGGTCATCCAGCTGCTCTCCGGTTACCAGGGCAAGGAGACCGCCGCCGCGGGCGGCCCGGCCGAGGGCACGCCTTCGACCTCTCTCGTCCTGGACCAGTTCGGCCGGAACCTCACCCAGGCCGCTCGTGAGTCCAAGCTCGACCCGGTCATCGGGCGCGAGAAGGAGATCGAGCGGGTCATGCAGGTGCTGTCCCGCCGTACGAAGAACAACCCGGTGCTGATCGGTGAGCCCGGCGTCGGCAAGACCGCCGTCGTCGAGGGCCTCGCCCAGGCCATCGTCAAGGGCGAGGTGCCCGAGACCCTCAAGGACAAGCACCTCTACACGCTGGACCTCGGCGCGCTGGTCGCCGGCTCCCGCTACCGCGGTGACTTCGAGGAGCGCCTGAAGAAGGTGCTCAAGGAGATCCGCACCCGCGGCGACATCATCCTGTTCATCGACGAGCTGCACACCCTGGTCGGTGCGGGCGCCGCCGAGGGCGCCATCGACGCGGCGAGCATCCTCAAACCGATGCTGGCCCGCGGTGAGCTGCAGACCATCGGTGCGACCACGCTGGACGAGTACCGCAAGCACCTGGAGAAGGACGCGGCCCTGGAGCGCCGCTTCCAGCCCATCCAGGTCGCCGAGCCGTCCCTGCCGCACACGATCGAGATCCTCAAGGGCCTGCGCGACCGGTACGAGGCGCACCACCGCGTCTCCATCACGGACGAGGCCCTGGTCCAGGCGGCCACCCTGGCCGACCGCTACATCTCGGACCGCTTCCTGCCCGACAAGGCGATCGACCTGATCGACGAGGCGGGCTCCCGGATGCGCATCCGCCGGATGACCGCTCCGCCGGACCTGCGCGAGTTCGACGAGAAGATCGCCGCCGTCCGCCGGGACAAGGAGTCCGCGATCGACTCGCAGGACTTCGAGAAGGCCGCCTCCCTGCGCGACAAGGAGAAGCAGCTCCTGGCCGCCAAGGCCAAGCGGGAGAAGGAGTGGAAGGCCGGCGACATGGACGTCGTCGCCGAGGTCGACGGCGAGCTGATCGCCGAGGTCCTCGCCACGGCCACCGGCATCCCGGTCTTCAAGCTGACCGAGGAGGAGTCCAGCCGCCTGCTCCGCATGGAGGAGGAGCTGCACAAGCGGGTCATCGGCCAGAACGACGCCGTCAAGGCGCTGTCGAAGGCGATCCGCCGTACGCGTGCCGGTCTGAAGGACCCGAAGCGTCCGGGTGGTTCGTTCATCTTCGCCGGCCCGTCCGGTGTCGGTAAGACCGAACTGTCCAAGGCGCTCGCCGAGTTCCTCTTCGGTGACGAGGACGCGCTGATCTCCCTCGACATGTCGGAGTTCAGCGAGAAGCACACGGTCTCGCGTCTCTTCGGTTCCCCGCCCGGATACGTGGGTTACGAAGAGGGCGGCCAGCTGACCGAGAAGGTCCGCCGCAAGCCGTTCTCCGTCGTCCTCTTCGACGAGGTCGAGAAGGCCCACCCGGACATCTTCAACTCGCTGCTGCAGATCCTGGAGGACGGTCGCCTGACCGACTCCCAGGGCCGGGTCGTGGACTTCAAGAACACGGTCATCATCATGACGACCAACCTCGGCACCCGGGACATCTCCAAGGGCTTCAACCTGGGCTTCGCGGCCTCGGGTGACACGAAGACCAACTACGAGCGCATGAAGAACAAGGTGTCGGACGAGCTGAAGCAGCACTTCCGCCCCGAGTTCCTCAACCGCGTCGACGACGTGGTCGTCTTCCCGCAGCTGACGCAGGCGGACATCCTGCGGATCGTCGACCTGATGATCGGCAAGGTGGACGAGCGTCTGAAGGACCGGGACATGGGCATCGAGCTCTCCCAGTCCGCGAAGGAGCTGCTGTCCAAGAAGGGTTACGACCCGGTGCTGGGCGCGCGTCCGCTGCGTCGCACGATCCAGCGCGAGGTCGAGGACTCGCTGTCGGAGAAGATCCTCTTCGGTGAGCTGCGCCCCGGTCACATCGTGGTCGTGGACACCGAGGGCGAGGGCGACGCCCAGACCTTCACCTTCCGTGGTGAGGAGAAGTCGGCGCTGCCCGACGTCCCGCCGATCGAGCAGGCGGCCGGCGGTGCCGGGCCGAACCTGAGCAAGGACGCGTAAGCCTCCGGCGAATCGGCCGAGCACAAGGGGCCGGTGCCTTCGGGCACCGGCCCCTCAGCCATGTCCGGCACCCGCCGGTTACGACAACTGGCCGTTGTAGTCCGGCAGTTTGAAGGTCTTCTCGGCGTGGCCGCCGGAGAGGTCGGTGGCGCTGTTGCCGATGTTCGCGATGATCGTGTAGCCCTTGTTCTCGATGTCGACGCGCTGGGCGGTCTTGTAGGCGGCGACATCCTTGAAGAGGTCGAACAGCCCGCGGACGTAGAGGCCGGAGACGTCGTAGCCGTCGTGTTCGAGGTTGTACTCGGTGGGCAGGTAGATGATGCCCGGGCGGGCCGTGACGAAGAACAGCGAGACGCCGTGCTCCTGGGCGTACTTCGCCACGTTCAGCACGGGCTTGTTGGCCGGCTGCGGGTAGCTGAAACCGAAGTCGGTCTCCAGCGTGGTGTTGTCGATGTCGAAGACGATCGCCTGCTTCTCGCCCGGCCCGGCGTCGGCGATGCGCTCCTTCAGGTACGGCAGGGCCTGGTCCATCACCGTCTGGCAGTCCTTCTGCCAGGTGGCGTAGTCGACCTTCGTCGAAGCGGCGGCGGAGTCGGCCGCGGCCGCGGTCGCGGCCTGGGCCGGGGCGGCCATCGCGGCCAGGGCGGCCACGGAGACGGCGGTGGCGGAGATGCGGTGCGCCCAGGGGCGTCTGGTCATCGGTGGGGGTCCTCTCACGTCCGTACGTCCGTACGCGTGCATGACATGTCAGGGGCATGATCTGCGGCGAGGGTGGCGCGAAAGGGACCGTAGGGTTACCGGACGGTAGGTCGCCAGAGGCGTGCATCACATTTCCGTGATCGTCGGTTTGGCCGGCCGGTGATAACCGGCACATGCGAAATGTCCCTTACTAGCGGGGATAGTGGGATCCGTCGCCCTTAGTGAAAAGGGTTTTCGCCCTGGAATCGCGTGGTGGCTTACCGGCATCTACGGCCGGCTGTCGTAGACGGCGCGTTTTGGGCCGGACGGGGTCCTCGGCTACCAAGGGGTGGCCGCTCCGCCGGACGTCTGTTCGCGGGGTGGCGGTTCTGTCCCCGAGTCCACGAGGTTTCGATGTTCCAGCGCGTCACGTCCCGTTCTTCCCGTACGTCTTCGCTCCGCACCCGCGTGGCCGTCCTGGCCGCCGGAATCGGTGCCACGGCCGTGCTGGGGACCGGGGTCGCGAGCGCTGCCGCCCCGTCGGCCGCCTCCTGGGTCGACCCGGTGAAGACGTACACGCTCTCCGCCGGCTTCATGCAGGCCGGCAGTCACTGGGTCGCCAAGCACAGCGGGCAGGACTTCGCCGTGCCGACCGGTACCGAGGTCGTCGCCGCGCACGGCGGCACCGTCGTCAAGGCCGGCCCGAACGGCGCCGGTGACGGTCCCGCGTACGGCAACGCCGTCGTGATCAAGCACGGCAACGGCAGCTACTCGCAGTACGCGCACCTGTCCCGGATCGACGTCAGGGCCGGCCAGACCGTCACGACCGGCCAGCGCATCGCCCTCTCCGGCTCCACCGGCAACTCCACCGGCCCCCATCTGCACTTCGAGATCCGTACGACCCCGAACTACGGCTCCGCCGTCGACCCGGTCGCCTTCCTGCGCGCCAACGGCGTCAGCGTCTGAGTCAGTCCTTCTCGCGGGCGTGTTCGTGGGCCTGTGTGATCAGGCCCAGGGCGACCTCCAGAACGGCATCGCGCTTCTTCTCGGGGTCGCCTTCCAGGTCCTGCATCACGAACATCCCCGCGTGCAGCGTGAACATCGCGCTGACGGAGCGCACCTGGTCCACCAGGTCGGCCTCGGGGTCGATCAGGATGTCCCTCAGGCCCCGCATACGGTCCTTGAAGGTGTCGCCGATGCGCAGCTCCCGCACGGTCGCCTGGTTCTCCTGCATGAAGCGGAACAGCGGTTCGGCACCGGACAGGGCCTCGCTGTAGCGCCGCACGAGGTCCTGCTTGGTCTCCAGGGTGTGCGGCTGGCCGCGGCCCCACTCGATCAGGTCCTCGATCGGTTTCGTCAGATCCTCGAAGAGGCTGACGATGATCTCTTCCTTCGTCTTGAAGTGGTAGTACAGGGCCGCCTTCGTGACGTCGAGACGCTCGGCGATCTCGCGCAGGGAGGTCTTCTCGTAGCCCTGCTCCGCGAAGAGTTCGAGTGCCACGTCCTGGATGCGCTGGCGGGTGTTGCCGCGGCGCTGCTGCTTGGTGCCGTCCATGGTGACGCCCATCCTCGTACTCCTCGCGCTCCCGCGAAAACTTACTTGACGCCCGGCTAGTTAGGCGTCTACTTTCCCTAGTGTAGTGAGCTAGCCGGGCGGCAAGTAAGTAGCCGCCGCAGGGGGAGTGGAAAGAGATGGCGGACACAGTGGGAAGCAGTACGGAGGGCAAACGGCCCAGGAGCGTGCGGGTGGTCCTGCTCGCGCTCATGATCGCGATGATGCTCGCGATGCTCGACAACATGATCGTGGGTACGGCGATGCCGACGATCGTGGGCGATCTGGGCGGTCTGGAGCACCTGTCCTGGGTGGTCACCGGCTACACCCTGGCCACCGCGGCCTCCACCCCGATCTGGGGCAAGGTCGGGGACATGTACGGGCGCAAGGGTGCCTTCCTCGGCTCGATCGTGCTCTTCCTGATCGGCTCGGCACTCAGCGGCATGGCCCAGAACATGGGTGAGCTGATCGGTTTCCGCGCCGTGCAGGGCCTCGGCGCCGGCGGTCTGATGGTCGGCGTGATGGCGATCATCGGCGACCTGATCCCGCCGCGGGAGCGCGGCAAGTACACCGGCATGATGGCCGGCGTCATGGCGCTGGCGATGATCGGCGGTCCCCTGGTCGGTGGCACCATCACCGACAACTGGGGCTGGCGCTGGTCGTTCTACATCAACCTGCCGCTGGGTGTCGTGGCCCTGGCGCTGGTCAGCGCCGTACTGCACCTGCCCAAGAAGCGGGCACAGGCGCGCATCGACTATCTGGGCGTCGTGCTGCTGACCGTCGGCATCACCGCGATCGTGCTGGTCACCACCTGGGGCGGCGCCGAGTACGCCTGGACGTCCGCGCGGATCATGGAACTGATCGGTATCGGCGTCGCCGCGCTGATCGGGTTCGTGTTCTGGCAGACGAAGGCCGCCGAACCGGTCGTACCGCTGCACATGTTCAGGAGCCGCAACTTCACCCTGATGTCGCTCATCGGCTTCATCACCGGCTTCGTGATGTTCGGAGCCACGCTCTACCTGCCGCTGTACCAGCAGGCCGTGCAGGGCGCCTCCGCGACCAACTCCGGTCTGCTGCTCCTGCCGATGCTCGGCGCGATGCTGGTGACCTCGATGGTCGCGGGCCGGGTGACCACCAACAGCGGCCGCTACAAGGTCTTCCCGGTCGCCGGTGGCGCGCTGATGATCGTCGGGCTGTATCTGCTGTCCCTGATGGGCACCGGTACGACCCGGCTGACCTCCGGCGTCTACATGGCCGTCCTGGGCCTGGGCATGGGCTGCCTGATGCAGGTCACCATGCTGGTCGCGCAGAACAGCGTGGAGATGAAGGACATGGGCGTGGCCTCGTCGTCCTCGACGCTGTTCCGTACGCTCGGCTCCTCCTTCGGTGTGGCCATCATGGGCGCGCTGTTCAACAACCGGGTTCAGCACGTCATGGCGGAGCGGGGCGGCGCGGTGGGCAAGCGCATGACCGAGAAGACCGCCGCGCTGGACGCGAAGCACATCAAGATGCTGCCGGCGCCCATCCGGGACGCGTACCAGCACGCGGTGTCCGCCGGTACGCACTCGGCGTTCCTGCTGGGCGCGGCGATCGCGGTGCTCGTGCTGATCGCGGCCCTGTTCGTGAAGGAGGTCCCGCTGAGGGGCGGGAAGCCTTCGGCGGACGCCGGTGACGAGGTGGCTCCGGTGCAGGTCGTCGAAGCCGTGTGAGGTGTGCCCGAGCCGAAGGCCCCGGGGTCGTGTCCGCCCCCGGGGCCTTCCGTGTTCGCGCCGGCCGGAGCCGTTGTCAGTGCCCCGTGCCACCATCGGTCGCATGGACAAGCTGCGCCGTATGCGTCTGGCCAAGGACGTCATGGACCGGGACTGGGCCGACCCCGGTCTCGATCTCGGCGCGGTCGCCGCGCATGCCGGGTACTCGCGGTTCCACTTCCTGCGCGCCTTCAGGGACGCCTACGGCGAGACGCCGGGCCAGTATCTGACCCACCGGCGCATCGAGCGGGCCGAGGAGATGCTGCGCTGCGCCAACCTCACCGTGACCGAGATCTGCACGCTCGTCGGCTTCAGCAGCCTCGGCACCTTCTCCGCCCGCTTCAAGGCCCGCACCGGCCTCACCCCGAGCGAGTACCGCGCCCGGCACGTGGGCCGCGGTGCCTCCCTGATACCCGGCTGCTACGCCATGCTCTGGGCCGGCGGATTCAGCACCGCAAGATCGGAGAAGCGCCCCGGGCCCGGCCCTGCCTACGGTGACGAACGGGAATCCGTCCCACCGCACCACGCCGCCGACAGGGGAGCAGAACCATGATCAAGGGGCTTGCCATCACCACCGTCTGGGTCCTCGACCAGGACCGGGCCAAGGACTTCTACACCCGGAAACTGGGCCTTGAGGTCCGTACGGACATGACCATGGGGGAGGGCGGCATGCGCTGGCTCACCGTCGGCGCCCCCGGCCAGCCCGACGTGGAGCTGACGCTCATGGTGCCCGGGCCGCCCGCGATGGACCCCGAGTCCGCGGAGATGATGAGGAAGCTCATCGCGAAGGGGGCGCTGGGCGCGGGGGTGCTGGCGACCGATGACATCCACGGCGACTACAAGAAGCTCAAGGAGCGGGGGGTGGAGTTCCTCCAGGAGCCCCAGGAGCGGCCGTACGGCACGGAGGCGCTGTTCCGCGACGACTCCGGGAACTGGTTCTCGTTCACGCAGCGGCGGGAGGGCGGGCTGGATCCGGAGCGCGACTGGGGCTGCTGAGCGCCTGACGCTCCGCCGCGCGGCGCGAGTTGCGGCGCCTTCGGCCGACGGCGCCGCAACTCGCGCCGCGCTACGAGGCGCTGCCCCCCGACAACGGCAGCATCGGGTAGCTGCCCGTCGCCGTCGGCGCGTGTTCCGGCAGCCACAGCACCGCCACCGCGCCCTCCGCGGGGATGCCGTCGGGGGTCCCGGCGGGGCGGACGTTGCGGAACGTCAGGCGGGCGCCGAGTACCCGGGCCTGGCCCGCCGCGATGGTCAGGCCCAGCCCGTGGCCCGTACCGGCGCGGTCCTTGCTGCCGGTGCGGAAGCGGCTCGGCCCCTCGGCGAGCAGCTCCTCGGGGAAGCCGGGACCGTGGTCGCGGACCCGGATGACCCGGCCCTCGACGGTCACCTCGATCGGCGGCCTGCCATGCCGTGCCGCGTTGGCGAGCAGGTTGAACAGCACCCGCTCCAGGCGCCGCGGATCGGTGGTGACCTGCGACTCGTGCACCACCCGTACGGCGATGTCCGGGTCCTTGGCGGCCACCCGCCGGGTGACGAACTCGCCGAGCATGATGTCCTGCAGCTCGGCCCGCTCCGAGGCGCCGTCGAGCCGGGCCACCTCCAGGACGTCCTCGACGAGCGTGCGCATCGCCTTCGCCCGGTCCAGGACCAGCTCCGTCGGCCGGCCCGGCGGCAGCAGTTCGGCGGCCGTCAGCAGGCCCGTCACCGGGGTGCGCAGTTCGTGCGCGATGTCGGCGGTGACCCGCCGCTCGGCCTCCAGCCGCTGCCGCAGCGCGTCCGCCATGGCGTCCACGGCGCGCGCGAGATCGTCGGTCTCGTCCCGTACGACCCCGCCGATGGCCTCCCGGACCCGGACGTCGGTCTCGCCCTTGGCCACCTGGTTCGCGGCGGCCGCCGCCTTGCGCAGCCGCCCGGACAGCTGCCCGCCGATCAGCACGCCGAGCGCGCTGCCGCCGAGCACGACGGCGACGGACCCGATGACCAGCGCCTGGTCGAGGTCCTTCATCACGTCGGTGGAACGGTCGGGCATATGGCTGTGCAGGGACAGCACATGGCCGTCCTTGGTGGGCACGGCCGCCCAGATGTCCGGCACTCCGTCGCGGTCGATGACATCGCTGGCCTTGCGGCCGTCCGTGACCTTCTCGCGCAGCGCGGCCGGCAGCTCGGAGTCGTCGATCTTGACGTTCGGGAAGTTCGGCCGCCGGTTCTGGTCGTAGTTGAGCTGCGCGAACTGGAGGCGCTGGTTGGCCAGGTCGCGTGCGTTGTCGAGCATCGAGACCCGGGCCGCGTTGTGCACGACCAGGCTCAGCACGATCGCCACCAGCCCGGCCACCAGCGCGATCGCCGCGCTGAGCTTCCATCTGAGTCCGGTGTGCAGGCCCGCGCGCTCCACGCGCCGGACCGGGTGTCGGAGGATCCCCCGCATCGCCGCCCCGCTCAGGCCTTCAGCTTGTAGCCGAAGCCGCGGACGGTCTCGATCCGGTCCTGGCCGATCTTCTGGCGGAGCCGCTGCACATGCACGTCGACGACCCGGGTGTCCCCGCCCCAGCCGTAGTCCCAGACCCGCTCCAGCAGCTTGTCGCGGGAGAGCACGGTGCCCGGCGCCGAGGAGAACTCCAGCAGCAGGCGCATCTCGGTCGGGGTGAGCGCCACCGGCTGCCCGGCCCGGCGTACCTCCATGCCCTCGGTGTCGATCTCCAGGTCCCCGAAGACGAGCACCCCGCCGTTCACCGCGTCCGCTCCGGGCTCGGCCTGGCCGCTGCCGCTCGCGTGCCCGAAGCGGCGCAGCACCGCCCGGATCCGCGCGACCAGCACCGCGCCGTCGAACGGCTTGGTCACATAGTCGTCGGCGCCCGCCTCCAGGCCGAGGACGACGTCGATGGAGTCGGCGCGCGCCGACAGCATGATCACCGGCACGGTCGACTCGTCGCGGATGCGACGGCACAGGCTGACGCCGTCCAGGCCGGGGACCATGACGTCCAGCAGGGCGATGTCGGGGCGGTTCGCCCGGAACGCCTCCAGGCCCGACAGCCCGTCGGGCATGGCGGTGACCGCGAAGCCGTCCCGCTCCAGGGCGAGCTGGGTGGCCTCGCGGATGACATCGTCGTCCTCGACGAACAGGACGTGGGTCTGGTCGGCCATCCCGGTGCTCTCAGTCCTCGTGGTGTTGTGCGTGTGCGGGTCAGTTGTCCTGCGCGGGCGCCGCGTCGCCGCCGGTTCTGCTGTAGCGGTTCTCGTGCCGGGTCCGCTCGGCGAACCGGCCCGCCTTCCAGTGGTACGTGATCACGGTTTCCCTGGACGGGTTGGCCGCCGGGTCGTCCGTGTCGTACACCTGCTTGGTCACGGTCAGCTCGTGGCCGTCGATCTCCGAGAAGACCGGCGAGTCCTCCGCCTTGAACACATTCTCGTACGTCCCCCCGACGTCCCGGTACACGTACGTGCCGATGCCCACCTCGTCACCGCAGACCCACACGTTGACCAGGACGTCGTTGACGGGCCCGCCGGTCAGATCGCCGTAGGCGGCCTCGACAGGGTAGTCGTCGCCGCTGCACGGCTTCAGCTCCCGCTTCACCGCCGTGGAGACCGCCGGGTCCCTCTTGAGCAGGGAGACCGCGTCCACTCGCTGGTAGCGGCTGGTCGGGCTCGGGCTGGACTTGGGAGCGTCGACGGCTCCCACGGCCGCCGACGCGTGTGCCGGGCCCTCGTCCCGGGTGCCGGTGCCCCCCGTGCCGCTAGCGGCGACGAAAAGGGCGATGGCGGCGAGCGCGGCCCCCGCCGCGATCACCGCCTGCGTGATTCCTCGGGTCCCGACGGACCCGGCCCCGGTCAGGCCGCGCAACGCTCCCGCTCCTCACGCTCCAGCGCGCGTGCGTCCAGATCGCGGGCCTCCAGCTCCTCGCGGAGCCGGGCGAGCGCCCGGTGCAGCGTGCTCTTGACCGTACCGGCCGACATGCCGAGGGCCGCGGCGGTCTCCTCCGTGGACATCTGCTCCCAGTGTCGCAGCACCACGACGCTCCGCTGCTTCGGTGCGAGTACTTTCATGATGTCCATCAGCAGGGCCCGGTCGGCGTGCTGCTCGGTGGCGTCGTCCACGGACGCGTCGGGCAGCTGCTCGGTCGGGACCTCCTCCAGCTTGCGCGCCCGCCACCACTCCGTACGGGTGTTGATCATGACGCGGCGCAGGTAGGCGTCGGCGAGCCGCTTGTCCGCGATGCCCTCCCAGCGGCCGTACGTGCGCACCAGCGCCGTCTGCAGCAGGTCCTGGGCGTCGACGGGGTCCGGCACCAGTCGGCGAGCGCTGCGCAGCAGCGCGTCCTGCCGGGTGCGGACGTACTCCTCGAACTCGAGCACCTCGCCCTGCGCCATGATCAACCGCCTCCCGTTCCCCGTTCACTCCGGCCCGATGCCTGAAGTCCTTCGTCCCAGTGCCCGGTGGTCTGCCGGGCATGGAAGAGAACCTACGGAGTGGTTGTCACGGCGTTGTCCGAACCAGCCTGCGGCTAGCAATCGGCTATCCGTCGGTTGTGTAACGGCCGTGGGAACGGGGTAAGAAGGCCGACCCTTATGTCCATTTATGCAGGGCTTTGCCAGTCTGATGGGTCCGTAACAGAGGCGCGGTGACTGTGACTTGGCTGTCCGTCAGCCCAGCGGCAGCCGGTACAGACCGCCCGGCAGCGGCTCCACCAGACCGTCCGCGACGAGCCCGTCGAGCGCGCGGGCGCGCTGCACCGGCTCGTGCCACACCCGGTCCAGCACCGCCTGCGGCACCGGCGCGTGCGCCTCCCGCAGCACGGCCAGCAGCTTGCCGCGCACCTGCCGGTCCGTACCGGCGTACGTCTGCCCGCGGCGCGGCGGGCCCGCGTGCTCCGGCTTGCCGGCCAGCCGCCAGGCGCACTGCGCGGCGATCGGGCACCGCGCGCACCCCTCGTTCTTCGCCGTGCACACCAGCGCGCCCAGCTCCATGGAGGCCGCCGCCCAGCGCGCGGCGGTCCCCTCGTCCTCCGGCAGCAGCTCACGGGCGAGCCTGCGCTCGGCGGCCGTCGTCGCGTTGGGCGGGTACTGCACCCCCGTCACCGCGCGCGCGAAGACCCGGCGCACATTCGTGTCCAGCACCGGATGCCGCTGCCCGTACGCGAAGGAGGCCACCGCGGCGGCCGTGTACTCGCCGATGCCGGGCAGCGCGAGGAGCTGCGCGTGGTCCGTCGGTACGTCCCCGCCGTGCCGTTCCGTTATGGCGACCGCCGCGCCGTGCAGCCGCAGCGCCCGGCGCGGATAGCCGAGCCGGCCCCAGGCGCGCACCGCCTCGCCCGGCGCCTCCTTCGCCAGGTCGGCGGGGCGCGGCCAGCGGGCGAGCCACTCCTCGTAGACGGGCAGCACCCGGCTGACCGGGGTCTGCTGGAGCATGAACTCGCTGACCATCACACCCCACGGGCCCGCCTCCGGGCGGCGCCAGGGGAGGTCGCGGGCATGGGCGTCGAACCAGGCGATCACGGGGGTGTGGAGCTTCTCAGTCATGGCCTTCCGATCCTGCCACGGCTCGGCCCGCCTGACGGGTGACGGCGCGGTCACGCAGCGTTGTGATGGATGAAGATCCGCGCGGCTGACGGCAGTTGCCGGGATGATGATCGGGAAAAGTTGGTGCTCGTGCGGCGGGTGGCGCAAGCGGGCGCGGGGATCTCTCGTACAGTTTGCGCCGTGGGATCTCTGCGCAATCCGGTCGGGCCGCTTCCCTCCTCCATCTACTGGCGAAGGAGGGTCGTACTGCTGTCGGTGTTCGCGGTGTTGGCGCTGCTGATCGCGTGGATCGTCACCGCCGGCGGCGGGAGCGGCAAGAAGAGCGCCGGCGGATCCAACGACAAGAATCCCGCACCCACGATCACCCCGGGACCGTCCTCGTCCGGGCCCGCGATCAGCCAACACCCGGGCGGGCGCGACGAGTCGGGCGGCGGCTCCGGCGGGAGCGACTCCGGTTCCGGCGGCGGCAGCGGTTCGGACGGCGGCTCCACCGGCTCCTCCGGGTCCGGCGGCGGCTCGGCCGGCGGCTCGGGTTCGGCTTCCGGTGGCGGCAACGTCGGTACGGGCGACGCGCTCCCGGCGTCCTCCCCGCTGCCCGACTGCACCTCCGGAGCGGTCGCGTTGAGCCTGCGGAGCCTGCGCAACTCCTACTCGCCCGACCAGACGCCGACCTTCGAACTCACCGCGAAGAACGGCTCGTCCGCCGACTGCAAGCTCGATCTCGGGCCGAAGAGCACGGAGTTGACGATCACGCCGGCGGACGGGGACGACGCGTTCTGGTCGTCGGCCGACTGCCCCCGGGGCGCGGGGAGTCTGGTGTTCCGGGTGCCGGCGGGGCGGAGCATCACGTACACCGTGAAGTGGGACCGGAAGCGGAGTGCTCCGCGGTGCGGGAAGGTCTCCGGGGGCTCGGCCGGTGCGGGGACGTACCTGCTGGAGGCGAAGGCACCGGGGTTCGGGAAGGCGCGGGCGTCTTTCGTGCTGTCGGCCGACTGAGAGGGAGGGCGGCGCGGTTCAGCCGCCGGCCGGACACGCGCCCCCGAGCGATGAGACGCCCGGCCGAAACTCAGACGTACCGCTCCAAGATGGACGACTCGGCCAAACGGGACAGGCCTTCCCGCACGCTTCTCGCCCGGGCCTCGCCCACACCGTCCACCGCCTGCAGATCATCCACGCTGGCGGCGAGCAGCTTCTGCAGGCCGCCGAAGTGCTCCACCAGCCGGTCGATGATCGCGCCCGGAAGACGCGGAACCTTGGCCAGCAGCCGGAAGCCCCGCGGGGACACCGCCGAGTCGAGCGTCTCGGGAGACCCGGTGTAGCCCAGCGCACGCGCCACCGTGCCCATCTCCAGCAGCTCCGCGTGGGTCAGCGCGTCCAGCTCGGACAGCGCCTCCTCGACCGTGCGGGACCGCTTCGCCGTCGGCTCGGGGACGTAGTCCCGGACGACCAGCTCGCGGTCGGGCTCGACGCCCGCGATCAACTCCTCCAGCTGCAGCGCGAGCAGACGCCCGTCCGTGCCCAGCTCGACCACGTACTCGGCGATTTCGGTGGCGATGCGCCGGACCATCTCCAGCCGCTGTGCGACGGCGGACACGTCCCGCACCGTCACCAGGTCCTCGATCTCCAGCGCCGACAGCGTGCCCGCCACCTCGTCCAGGCGCAGCTTGTAGCGCTCCAGCGTGGCCAGCGCCTGGTTCGCGCGGGACAGGATCGCCGCCGAGTCCTCCAGGACGCGCCGCTGGCCGTCGACGTAGAGGGCGATCAGGCGCATCGACTGGGAGACGGAGACCACGGGGAAGCCGACCTGCTTGCTCACCCGGTCCGCCGTGCGGTGCCGGGTGCCCGTCTCCTCCGTGGGGATGGTCGGGTCCGGGACCAGTTGCACACCGGCCCGGAGGATCTTCGACAGGTCCGAGGACAGCACGATGCCGCCGTCCAGCTTGCACAGCTCCCGCAGCCGGGTCGCGGTGAACTCCACGTCCAGGACGAACCCGCCCGTGCACATCGCCTCGACCGTCTTGTCGGAGCCGAGGACGATCAGCCCGCCGGTGTTGCCGCGCAGCACGCGCTCAAGGCCGTCGCGCAGGGCCGTACCGGGAGCCACGGCGCTCAGCGAGGCGCGCATCAGGCCATCGGAACCGGCACTCCCACCGGACTTTCCGGGAGCTGCTGCCCGGTCGTTGGCTGCCACTGCACTCCTCCGGTCGCAGGTTCTGACGCGCTCCCTTACCCGTACGCGGTTCGTACGGACGGGCGAGACCTGGGCAAAGTCTACCGGCGCTCCTCCGCCTCCCGGGGGGCCTCTCGGCGACGGGAGCGCGGCAGCACCCGCAGCGCGTCCCCCATGTCCGCGACTTCCAGGACCTTCATGCCGGGCGGGACCTTGCCCGGATCGGTCGGCACGAGCGCGTGCGTGAAGCCCAGCCGGTGCGCCTCGGCGAGCCTGCGCTGCACGCCCGTGACCCGTCTCACCTCGCCCGCGAGGCCGACCTCCCCGATGGCCACCAGGTTCTTCGGCAGCGGGGTGTCGCTGGCGGCGGAGGCGAGCGCGAGGGCGATGGCGAGGTCGGCGGCCGGCTCCGACAGCTTCACCCCGCCCACCGTCGCGGAGTAGATGTCCCGCTTGCCGAGCGCGCTGATCCGGCCGCGCTGCTCCAGGACGGCCAGCATCATCGACACGCGTGAGGTCTCCAGGCCGGAGGTCGTCCGGCGCGGGGAGGGGATCTGGGAGTCGACGGTCAGGGCCTGCACCTCGGCCACCAGCGGGCGGCGGCCCTCCAGGGTGACGGTCAGGCAGGTGCCGGGGACCGGCTCGGCCCGGCGGGTCAGGAACAGGCCGCTGGGGTCGGCGAGGCCGGTGATGCCCTCGTCGTGCAGCTCGAAGCAGCCGACCTCGTCCGTGGCGCCGTAGCGGTTCTTCACGCCGCGCACCAGACGCAGGCGCGCGTGCCGGTCGCCCTCGAAGTGCAGGACGACATCCACCAGGTGTTCGAGGAGGCGGGGGCCCGCGATCGCGCCGTCCTTGGTGACGTGGCCCACCAGGAGGGTGGACATGCCACGCTCCTTCGACGCCCGGATCAGCGCGCCCGCCACCTCCCTCACCTGGGCCATGCCGCCGGGCGCGCCCTCGATCTGCGGGGAGGCGACCGTCTGCACCGAGTCGAGGATCAGCAGGGACGGCTTCACCTCGTCCAAGTGGCCGAGGACGGCGGACAGATCGGTCTCGGCGGCCAGATACAGCTCGTCATGGAGGGCGCCGATGCGGTCGGCGCGCAGCCGCACCTGGCTCGCCGACTCCTCACCGGTGACATAGAGCGTGCGGTGCTCCGCGCTCGCGGACTTGGCGGCCACGTCCAGCAGCAGGGTGGACTTGCCGACGCCGGGTTCGCCCGCGAGCAGCACGACCGCGCCGGGCACCAGGCCGCCGCCGAGCACCCGGTCCAGTTCGGGCACGCCGGTCGGGCGGGCGGTGGCCTGCCGGCCGTCGACCTGGCCGATGGGCAGCGCGGAGGTGGTGACCCGGCCCGGTGCCGTCGTACGCACCGCGGGCGCGCCGTACTCCTCGACCGTGCCCCATGCCTGGCACTCGGGGCAGCGGCCGAGCCACTTGGCCGTCTGCCAGCCGCACTCGGTGCAGCGGTAGGACGGGCGGTCCTTGGTGGTCTTGGTACGGGCAGCCATGCGGAAACCGTAGCCCGCGGCACTGACAACGGGTCCCCGGGCTGTCCGAACGCGTCCCCGGGCTGCCGGGAGGGTGAACCGGTATCGGCCACCAACCGTCGGAATCGCGCCACGGAACAAAGGGTTCCTGTCCCCTTATGAGGGATCGTTTCACCCGTGCGGGTTAAAAGTGCTCAAGCTTCGAGAAGGGGCACTCCACGGCCGCCTACGGTCGCACGGGTGACGAGCAGCAGTCCGGAGACCACCACCCGCAGCACCGGAGCGCACCGCGTGCAGCGCGAGACGCGTGACCGCACCGCCGCGCGCACCCTCGCCCAGCGGCCGCCGGCGCGCTACGAGCCGTACCTGGACGGACTGTTCACCTACTGTCTGTCGGTGCTGTGCGACCACGACGCGGCCACCGCCGCCCTGGGCGACGCCCTCGCGCTGGCCGAGGGGCGCGGCCACCGCGCCCCTCGTTCCGCCGCCGACCGCAGGGCCTGGCTGTACGCGCTGGCCCGCTGGGCATGCCTGCGCAAGCTGGCCGAGGCCAAGCAGAAACGTCAGGCCACCCACGCGGCCGGCCGTTCCGGCGCCGGGAAGCCGGCCGGGCCCCAGGTGCCCGACCCGCCGGTCGCACCGGAGGTCCAGGAGCGGCGGCGGCGCGAACTGGCCCTGCTGGCCTGGCCGGAGGCGGCGGGTACCACCCCCGAGCAGCGCGAGGCCCTCGAACTGGCCGTCCGGCACCACCTGGCCGCGCACGAGGTCGCCGCCGTCCTCGGCATGGCGGAGGCCGCCGCGCGGGAACTGCTCGCCACGGCCGCCTGCGAGGTCGAGCGCACCCGCGCGGCCCTCGCCGTCGTCGAGACCGGCGGCTGTCCGAGCGTGGGCCACCTCACCGGGGACAGCGGCCTGGTCCTGAGTACGGCGCTGCGCCGCGAGCTGGTCCGCCACGTCGACGACTGCCCGCGCTGCCGCCGCACCGCCGAGCGCGCCGTTCCCGGCCGCTGGCCCGGCGCCACGGTCACCCCGGCCGAGCTGCCCGTCCTGGAGGCCCCCCGCGCGGCCCTGCACATCGCCCTGACCCGCCCGGCACGCGCGCGTGGCGTGGCGGTACCCCGCTTCGACCGGCGGGGCTTCCCGATGGACCCCAAGGACCGCGTGGCCCGCCGCGACCGGCTACGCGCACGTGCGGTGACGACGACGGTCGTCGCCACGGTGGTGGCCGCCCCCGTCCTCGCCCTGTGGGCCGCCTACCGGGGCGCCCCGACGGCGGAGGGGGAGGGCCCCTCGGCCACCGCGCGCGAGGCGCAGAGCCCCGACGCCCTCGGCAGTGACACGGCCGGCGGCTACGAGAACGCCGGGAACGCCAGCGCGAAGCCCGGCGCCCGGCTCGGTGAGGACAGTGAGGCGGACGTCTCCGTGGAGGTCGTCAGCGTCCACGGCAGGGGCGACGCGCGCTCCGGACAGCTCGACGTCAGCGCCGCAGGCGACGGCGACACCACGCTGATCACCCTCAGCGCGTCGGGTTCCGGGCCGGTCGCCTGGTCCGCGTCCGCCTCGGCGGACTGGCTCTACCTCAGCCGGTCCTCGGGAACCCTCCGGCCCGGCGAGACGTTGACGATCAAGGTGTACGTCGACCGTCTGCGCGAGCCCTCCGGCCACTGGCACGCACAGCTGGCGATCTCCCCGGCCGGCGCCGTGGTCTCCATCGACGGCTACGGCCCCGCACCGACCCGCCACCCCACACCCCCGCCGCCGTCCTCCGCCCCCACCCCGCCCGCGTCCAGCACACCCCCCACCGGCCCCCCGCCCACCCAGGCCCCGCCCTCACCGGACCCGACCCCCACCCCGACCGCCACGAACCCACCGACCCCCTCCGACTCCCCGACCCCGACACCGCCCCAGCCGGGGAGCGGGATGCCGAGTCCTTCCGGGGGGTAGGGATGGGGTGTGCCGGGGCGGGAAGCGGGGGCGCTCGGCGGCCGGGGCCGCCGGGGCTACGGGGCCGGGTCGGCCGGGTGCGGGGCGACCAGGGGAAGCTGCGAGGCCAGTCGCTGTTCGCAGAGCTCGGCCAGGCGGTCGTAGCCGGCCTTGCCCATCAGTTCCGTCAGCTCGGCCCGGTAGGAGACGTACACCGGCTCGCCCGCGCCGTGCGCCGAGGTCGCCGAGGTGCACCACCAGTGCAGGTCGTGGCCGCCCGGGCCCCAGCCCCGGCGGTCGTACTCGCCGATGGACACCTGGAGGACCCGTGTGTCGTCGGGGCGGTCGATCCAGTCGTACGTCCGCCGGATCGGCAGCTGCCAGCACACGTCCGGCTTGGTCTCCAGCGGTTCCCGGCCCTCCCGCAGCGCGAGGATGTGCAGGGAGCAGCCCGCGCCGCCCGCGAACCCCGGACGGTTCTGGAAGATGCACGAGCCCTGGAACGGGCGGGTCTGGCGGGAGCCCTCGTCGTCCTCGGAGATCCAGCCGTTCCGGGTGCCCTCGGCGTGGTGCTGCCAGATCTCCGGCGTGAGCCGGGCCACATGCCCGGCGACCCGCTTCTCGTCGTCCTCGTCCGAGAAGTGCGCGCCCAGCGAGCAGCACCCGTCGTCCGCGCGGCCCGCCTGGATGCCCTGGCAGCCGCTGCCGAAGATGCAGTTCCAGCGGGAGGTCAGCCATGTCAGATCACAGCGGAAGACCTGCTCGTCGTCCGCAGGATCAGGAAACTCCACCCAGGCGCGCGCGAAGTCGAGCCCCTTCTCGTCGCTCACCGCCGCTTCCTTGGAGGGTGCGGCGCTCTTACGAGATTTGTCCGGCTTGCCGGCCTTCGCCTTCTTCGTCTTTGGCACTCGTCCAGAGTAAGTGGCCCAGGACCGCTCCGGGGACCGTGGACCGACGATCTGGCAGTAGCGTTCCGTATATGAGACTCGGTGTCCTGGACGTGGGTTCGAACACGGTGCATCTGCTGGTGGTGGACGCCCACCCCGGCGCGCGCCCGCTGCCCGCGCATTCGCACAAGGCCGAACTACGGCTCGCCCAGCTCCTCGACGACAGCGGTGCCATCGGCGACGACGGCATCCACAAGCTGGTCGAGGTCGTTAAGGACGCGCTCCAGGCCGCCGAGGACAAGGGCGTCGAGGACCTGCTGCCGTTCGCGACCTCGGCCGTCCGGGAGGCCGGCAACGCCGACGAGGTCCTCGCGCGCGTGGCCGACGAGACCGGCGTACGGCTCCAGGTCCTCAGCGGTGAGGAGGAGGCCCGCCTGACCTTCCTCGCGGTCCGCCGCTGGTTCGGCTGGTCCGCCGGGAAACTGCTGGTCCTGGACATCGGCGGCGGCTCCCTGGAGATCGCCTACGGCATAGACGAGGAGCCGGACGCCGCCGTCTCCCTGCCGCTCGGCGCCGGCCGGCTCACCGCGGGCTGGCTGCCCGGCGACCCGCCCGCCCCCGAGGCCGTACGCGCCCTGCGCCGCCACGTCCGCACGGAGATCGCCCGCACGGTCGGCGAATTCAGCCGCTTCGGCGCCCCCGACCACGTCGTCGCCACGTCGAAGACCTTCAAGCAGCTCGCCCGCATCGCCGGCGCGGCCCGCAGCGCCGAGGGCCTGTACGTCCAGCGCGAACTCAAGCGCGAGTCCCTGGAGGCCTGGGTGCCGCGGCTGGCCGGCATGACAGCCGACCAGCGCGCCGAGCTGCCGGGGGTCTCGGACGGCAGGGCCGGCCAGCTGCTGGCGGGTGCGCTGGTGGCCGAGGGCGCGATGGACCTGTTCGGCGTGGAGAGCCTGGAGGTCTGCCCGTGGGCCCTGCGGGAGGGCGTGATCCTGCGCCGCCTTGATCACATGGGCTCCGACTAGCGCCCCTGGAAGGGGCGGGGGGACTGCGCGAGAAGCGACCACGCAGCCGCCCCCGCCCGAATGGCAAACCTCACAACGGCGAACAGGCACCCAACACCCTCACCACCCGACCCCGTAAGGTGACGGACGTGGCTGAACCAAGGGACGTCTCCGTCGCCCTGTCCACGGCCTCCGTGTACCCGGAGTCCACGGCGACGGCCTTCGAGATCGCCGCGCGCCTCGGGTACGACGGCGTCGAGGTCATGGTGTGGACCGACCCCGTCAGCCAGGACATCGAGGCGTTGCGCCGCCTGTCGGACTACCACGGCGTCCCGATCCTGGCCGTCCATGCCCCCTGTCTGCTGATCACCCAGCGGGTCTGGTCGACGGACCCCTGGGTGAAGCTGCAGCGGGCCCAGGCGGCCGCGGAGAAGCTGGGTGCCTCCACCGTCGTCGTGCACCCGCCCTTCCGCTGGCAGCGGCAGTACGGGCGCGACTTCGTCGACGGGATCTGGCGGATGGCGAACGAGACGGACGTACGGTTCGCCGTCGAGAACATGTACCCGTGGCGCTACCGCGACCGCGAGATGCTCGCCTACGCCCCCGACTGGGACGTCACCAACGACGACTACCGGCACTTCACGATCGACCTCAGCCACACGGCGACGGCCCGCGCGAACGCCCTGGACATGATCGGCCGCATGGGCGACCGGCTGGGGCACGTGCACCTCGCCGACGGCCGGGGCTCGGCCAAGGACGAGCACCTGGTGCCCGGCCGCGGCACCCAGCCCTGCGCCGAGCTGCTGGAACACCTGACGCTGTCCGGATTCGACGGCCATGTCGTCATCGAGGTCAACACCCGCCGGGCGATGTCCAGCGCCGAGCGCGAGGCCGACCTCGCCGAGGCCCTGGCCTTCACCCGCAAGCACCTGGGGTCGACGGCAGGGATGCCCCGGCGAGGAACGGGACTCCGGCCATGAGCGACACGTCCGCCACCGGTGAGCCGGCGGCCCGCAGACGAGGCCGCCCGCCACGCGCCGAGTCCGCCGACACCCGCGACCGCATCCTCACCGCGGCCCGCGAGGAGTTCTCCGAGCGCGGGTACGAGAAGACGTCCGTACGCGGGATCGCCAAGGCGGCCGGGGTCGACCCGGCGCTCGTCCACCACTACTTCGGCACCAAGGAGCAGGTGTTCGAGGCGGCCATCGAGGTCGCCTTCGCACCCGCGCTGAACGCGCCGAACGCGGTGGCCGACGGTCCCCTGGAGGGGGTGGGGGAGCGGCTGACCCGCTTCGTCTTCGGCGTCTGGGACAACCCCACGACCCGTACGCCCCTCCTCGCGATCCTCCGGTCCGCCGTGAACAACGAGACCGCCGCCGCCGTCTTCCGCCGCCTCGTCGCCTCCCAGCTGCTGCGCCGGATCGCCGCCCAGGTGGACCTGCCGGACCCGGAGCTGCGGGCCGAGCTGGCGGCCGCGCAGCTGGTGGGCACGGCGATGATGCGTTACGTCATCAAGCTGGAGCCGCTGGCGTCCGCGGACCTGGA
This sequence comes from Streptomyces sp. NPDC001851, assembly GCF_040297165.1. Lineage (NCBI taxonomy): Bacteria > Bacillati > Actinomycetota > Actinomycetes > Kitasatosporales > Streptomycetaceae > Streptomyces > Streptomyces sp. NPDC001851. The sequence goes on from NZ_JBEOYR010000009.1 coordinate 308,900, forward strand.
ACAGATCATCGCCCGGGTCGCCCCCGTCGTCCAGGGGCATCTGACGGCTCCGTGAGGCGGGCGCCGGTGAAACGCGCGTCCCGCATTCCGGACAACCGTGTCCAGCGTTTGGAGCACCGGCGTACGCTCGGAGACAGTCAGAACTCTCTGGCAGCAGTTCTTCGAAGGAGCGAGCGACGATGCCCGAGCTGAGGTCCCGCACAGTCACCCACGGCCGCAACATGGCGGGCGCCCGCGCCCTGATGCGCGCCTCCGGTGTACCCGGTGCGGACATCGGCCGGAAGCCGGTCATCGCGGTCGCGAACTCCTTCACCGAGTTCGTGCCGGGCCACACCCACCTCCAGCCGGTCGGCCGGATCGTCAGCGAGGCGATCAAGGAGGCGGGCGGCATCCCGCGCGAGTTCAACACCATCGCCGTGGACGACGGCATCGCGATGGGCCACGGCGGCATGCTCTACAGCCTCCCCTCCCGCGACCTGATCGCGGACTCGGTGGAGTACATGGTCGAGGCGCACTGCGCCGACGCCCTGGTCTGCATCTCCAACTGCGACAAGATCACCCCGGGCATGCTGCTGGCCGCCCTGCGCCTCAACATCCCCACGGTGTTCGTCTCCGGCGGCCCCATGGAGTCCGGCCGCGCCACCCTGGTCGACGGCACGGTCCGCACGCTCGACCTGGTCGACGCCATCTCCGACGCCGTCAACGACAAGATCTCCGACGAGGACATCCTCCGCATCGAGGAGAACGCCTGCCCGACCTGCGGCAGCTGTTCCGGCATGTTCACCGCCAACTCCATGAACTGCCTGACCGAGGCCATCGGCCTCTCGCTCCCCGGCAACGGCTCGGTCCTCGCCACCCACACCGCGCGCAAGCAGCTCTACGTCGACGCCGCCCGCACGGTCATGGACCTCACCCGCCGCTACTACGAGCAGGACGACGAGTCGGTCCTCCCGCTCAACATCGCCACCTTCCAGGCCTTCGAGAACGCCATGGCCCTGGACATCGCGATGGGCGGCTCCACCAACACGATCCTGCACCTGCTGGCCGCCGCCCAGGAGGCGGGCGTCCCCTTCGGTCTGGAGCAGATCGACGCCGTCTCGCGCCGCGTCCCGTGCCTGGCGAAGGTCGCCCCGAACGTCGCGAAGAACCGCACGTACTACATGGAGGACGTGCACCGCGCCGGCGGCATCCCCGCCCTCCTCGGCGAGCTGCACCGCGCGGGCCTGCTCAACGAGGACGTGCACGCCGTGCACAGCCCGTCCCTGGCCGACTGGCTGAAGACCTGGGACGTCCGCGGCGGCTCCCCGTCCCCCGAGGCGGTCGAGCTGTGGCACGCGGCCCCCGGCTGCGTCCGCTCCGCCGAGGCCTTCTCCCAGTCCGAGCGCTGGGAGGCCCTGGACGAGGACGCGGAGGGCGGCTGCATCCGCAGCGCCGAGCACGCCTACTCCAAGGACGGCGGCCTGGCCGTCCTCAAGGGCAACCTCGCGGTCGACGGCTGCGTGGTGAAGACGGCCGGCGTCGACGAGTCCATCTGGACCTTCGAGGGCCCGGCCGTGGTCTGCGAGTCCCAGGAGGAGGCCGTCCAGCGGATCCTCACCCAGGAGGTCAAGGACGGCGACGTCGTCGTCATCCGCTACGAGGGCCCCAAGGGCGGCCCCGGCATGCAGGAGATGCTCTACCCGACCTCGTACCTGAAGGGCCGCGGCCTCGGCAAGTCCTGTGCGCTGGTCACCGACGGCCGCTTCTCCGGCGGCACCTCCGGCCTGTCCATCGGCCACGCCTCCCCGGAGGCGGCCTCCGGTGGCACCATCGCCCTGGTCCAGGACGGCGACCGCATCCGCATCGACATCCCGAACCGCACGATCGAGCTGCTGGTGGACGAGGCCGAACTGGCCCGCCGCGAGCAGGCCCTGAACGGCGTCTACGCCCCCAAGAACCGCGACCGCAAGGTCTCCGCCGCCCTCCGCGCCTACGCGGCGATGGCCACCAGCGCCGACAAGGGCGCGGTGCGTGATGTGACCAAGCTGGGCTGAGCAGCCGTACGACCGAAGGGGCCGCCTCCCACCGGAGGCGGCCCCTCCGCACGTCACCAACCGGACGGATCGCGCGTGGCCATGGCGAAGACGGTCCCGTCGGGGGCGGCGGCGTAGACGTGGCCGTCGGCGAGCACGGGCGCGGGGGGCGCGCTCATGACCTTCGCCGACTCCGCGCCCAGACGCGCGGCGGTCTGCCCGACGAGAACGCCCTTACGGGCGTCGACGGCGAGGAGGCGTCCGTCGCCCGCGGTGAAGTACACGTACCTGCCGTCCGCGACGGGCGCGGAACCGCGGCTCACCGAGGTCTCCACGCGCCACAGCTGCTTCTGCGCGCCCATGTCCACGGCTTCGAGAGAACCACCGGTGGCGAGGAGGTACACGATGTCCCCCCGCACGGTGGCGTGGGCGGCCTCGCTCGCCACGGGCAGTGTCACCCGGCGTGCCGACCGGGTCGAAGGCGTATAGCGGACGACCGCCTTCGTTTCCCCGTAGACGCTGTCGACGGAGAGGAAGAACACGGAGCCGTCCTCGGTGCCGACGGGCTTGAGCGCTCCGTCCAGCCGGGCCTGCCACCGCACCTCGCCGCTCTGCGGGTCCACGGCGACCACCCGTGTGCTCGAACCGTCGGCCGACGTGCTCGTGGCGTAGGCCAGCGGGTCGCCGGGGAACGAGTCGACGGACGGCCTGCCCCGGCCGGCGAGCCGCCGGCTCCACATGGCCTTGCCCGAGGCGCCGTCGACGCCGGTGACCTGGCCGTCGGCCTCCGTGAGCAGGGCCATCCGGTCGGTGTACCGGACCGCCGCACCCGGAGCCAGCCGCCGCTTCCAGACCTCGTCGCCCGAGGCCGGGTCGAGCGCCGCGAACCGCGGTCCGCCGTCGGCGTAGGGCTGCACGAGCAGGGCCGATACGGCCGGCGGTCCACTGGAGGACCGGGTGGCGACCGTGCGGCGCCACAGCAGTCTTCCGTCGGCGGGGGAGAGCGCGAACACCACGCCCGGCTGCGCGCACAGCAACCTGCCCGCCCCGGCCGAGCACTGAGGCATCCCCGCTGCTCCGGGCACCGGCTTGACCGACCAGGAGCTGAACGACGCCGCCTTGGTGCGCGGATGCGGGCCGGCCGGCGCGGGCTCGTCACGCCCGGCCGGCAGAACCGAGGCCAACGCGGCGACCACGACGAGACCGAGCGCCCCGGCGCCCACGGCCGCCCTCCGGCCGACGCGCCCCCTGGCCGGCGGCGCAGGCCGCTCGGCACCGGACTTCGGCGCCGGTCCCTCGCCCGACCGCTGCGCCGGTATGAACGCCTGTGTGTCGTACGAGGCCGCCACCGACCGCAGCTCCCGCATGAGTTCATCGGGAGTCGGCCGCTCCTCGGGCTCCTTGGCGAGGCAGCGCCGCACCAGCGGAGCGATGCTCTCCGGCACCCCGGTGAGGTCCGGCTCGTCATGCACGACCTGGTACGCCACGACATACGGGCTGTCCGAGTCGAAGGGCCCGCGCCCGGTCGCCGCGTGCACCATCACGGACCCGAGCGCGAAGATGTCGGCGGCGGGCCCCACTTCACGCGGCCGCCGGAACTGCTCGGGCGCCATGAAGGGCGGCGTGCCGATCAACTTGCCGGTCTCCGTGCGCAGTTCGCTGTCCTTCGGCCGGGAGATGCCGAAGTCGATGACCTTCGGCCCGTCCTCGGCGAGCAGGACATTGCTGGGCTTCAGGTCCCGGTGCACCACCCCGACCCGGTGGATGTCGCGCAGCGCCTCGGCGAGCCCCGCCATCAGCCGGCGCAGCTGAGCCGGCTCCATCGCCCCGTTCCGCTTCACCTCGTCGGAAAGGGTCGGACCGGGAATGAACAGCGTGGCCATCCAGGGCCGTCCGGCCTCCGGATCGGCGTCGACGACAGGCGCGGTGAAGGCCCCGCTCACCTTGCGAGCGGCGGCCACCTCCTGCCGGAAACGGCCCCTGAACTCGGGATCCCTGGCGAACTCGGCATGTACGACCTTCACCGCGAGCTTCATCCCCGAGGTACTGCGGGCCAGGTGGACCACACCCATGCCACCCGATCCCAGGCGTGCCTCCAGGCGATAGTGACCGGCGTACTCCGGAAGTTCCGCTTCCGCGCCCGCTCCCGTGTTCCCGCGTGGCGTCATGCGACCACCCCCGTGCTGTTCGACCGCGCGCGCGACGCACGGAGCCTAGTCGATGACTCGTGCGAGACAGAGGCGGCTTGCTAGCCTGCGCGCGCGAGTCGCGCAGAGGTGTTTCGCGGCTCGTTTCCTGGGAATCGACGCGACCCCATGACAGACATGGGGCCGAACGGGGGGCTTTCATGTCCATGGACCGCGCCGAAGAGGCCGCCACTCCATTGCTGCGCTACTACTCCGTCGCTCCGGGCGTCCGCCTGAACGTCCACAGCGGCCCCGGCACCAGCTACAACGTCGTCCGCGTCCTGACCGTCGGGGCGAAGGTCCCGGTCTTCTGCCAGACGCCGGGCACGACGGTGAGCGGTCCGTACGGCACGACGAACATCTGGGACAACATCGACAACGGCGAGTTCGTCTCCGATGCCTACGTCCAGACCGGCAGCGACGGCTACATCGCCCCGCGCTGCGGCTGAGTCCTTCGAGGCCGGCGCCGCCTGACCTCGCGCTGCGCCTGCCGACCCCACCGGGAGCCCGCCCCCGCCCGGCGCCATAATCGTTCCGTGAGCGACGAAACCGGCACCCCGGACACCCCGGCGGGCTCCCCGGAGGGCGCGGCCCCGAGCGGCGGCCCGCGGCCCGAGCCCCTCCGCTTCTTCGGCACCACCTGGGTGAACCACGACAACGGCTACGCGGCCCGCCGCGCCGGCGTCGCCGCCGGCTCGCTCGCCACCGCCGTCGTCTCCTGCCTGGTCCTCCGCTTCGCCTACGAGGGCATCCGGATCGCCGGCACCGGCTCCTTCGTGACCGTGCTGATCACCGCCATGTTCGCGATCTGCAGCGCGCTCGCCTTCCGCAACACCTGGGAGGGCTTCGGCGCGCGGCACGACCCGCAGCGCCAGGCGTCCCTGCGCGGTCTGCTCGCCATCGGCTTCGTCGGCTCCCTCCTCGCCTACTTCTTCCGCTCCCTCACCGAGGCGCCCGGCGAGAAGCTGCACCGCGAGGAGTACGAGAAGGCCCGCGAGGAGTACGAGCGCCGCACCTCCCGGCGTACCGGCAATCCGTCGAGGAAGAAGCGCCGCCGCTGACGCCTCCGCCGGCCGGGGCCGCGATCCGGTCGGGCCGGTTCCCGCCGCGCCGGGCAGTCCGCGCACCGCGACCACGAGAGAGCGCGGAGTCCGTGAATCACCGAGGCCAAGTGCCCGAAGCGGTGGTGTCCTTGTCCGTATGACCACGACACCACCGCCCCCACCCACACCCTCGCCCACGGACCGCGCCCACTCCTTCAACTCCGCCGCGGCGCAGTACGCCGCGAACCGCCCCTCCTACCCGCCCGCCCTCTTCGACGCCGTCGAGGAACTGGCCGGCCGGTCCCTGTCGGGTGCCAGGGTCGTGGACGTCGGCGCCGGTACGGGCATCGCGACCGCCCTCCTGCGGGACCGCGGCGCCGATGTCCTCGCCGTCGAACCCGGTGAGGGCATGGCCGCCGAGTTCCGCCGCGGGCTGCCGCATCTCCCGATCGTCCGCGGCAACGGCAACGCCCTCCCCCTCCCCGACGCACACGCCGACTTCATCACCTACGCCCAGGCCTGGCACTGGACCGACACCGCCCGTTCGGTGCCGGAGGCGCTGCGCGTGCTGCGGCCGGGCGGCGCGCTGGCGCTGTGGTGGAACGGCGACGCCCTGGACGTCGAGTGGATCGCCGAGGCCGCCGTCCGCATCGGCGGCTTCTTCGGCGTGGACATCATCGCCAAGCAGCGGGACGGCAGCCGCACGGAACTGGCAGACCCGAGCGGCCGTCTCCGCTTCACCCGCCGGGTGGTCCGCTGGAGCCGCCGGGTCACGATCGACACCCATCTCGCCAACATCGGCAGCCACTCGGCGTTCCTCCTCACGCCCGCCGAGCGCAGGACCGCCTTCCTCGAAGAGGAGCGCGCCCACCTGCTGAAGGTCTTCCCGGACGGCATCGTCGAGGAGACCTACGACGTGCTCCTCCTCGTCGCCACCAAACCCTGACCCAGCGCTGCCGCGCGGACAGGACAGCGGCGGCCGGGCGTGGACGGCATCCCGGCCGCCCTCCTGGCCGCCGCTCTTCCCTGCCACCGCCCGGGCTTCCTGCCACCACCCCGGCTTTACCTGCCACCGGCTTGACGGCAGGCCGTGCCGGGCCAATTATTCATCGCATGATGAATTATGCCGTCCAGGCCGACGGCCTCACCGTCGTCCGCGGCCCCCGCACCGTCCTGCACCACCTCCGCTTCACCATCCCCCGCGGCCAGATCACCGGCCTCCTCGGCCCCTCCGGCTGCGGCAAATCCACCCTCATGCGCTCCATCGTCGGCACCCAGGCCAAGGTCACCGGCACCCTGAACGTCCTCGGCCACCCGGCCGGCCACCCCACCCTGCGCAGCCGCATCGGCTATGTCACCCAGGCCCCCTCCGTCTACGACGACCTGACCGTCCGCCAGAACCTGGAGTACTTCGGCGCGATCCTCGACTCCCGCCGCACGGCCGCCGAACGCCGCCACGAAGTCGACCGCGCCCTCGCCGACGTGGACCTCACCAGCCACGCCGACGCCCTCGCCGGCAACCTCTCCGGCGGCCAGCGAGGCCGGGTCTCCCTGGCCGTGGCCCTGCTCGGCACCCCCGAACTCCTCGTCCTGGACGAACCCACCGTCGGCCTCGACCCCGTCCTGCGCCGCGACCTGTGGGCCCTCTTCCACGACATCGCCGCCACCCGCGGCGCCACCCTCCTCGTCTCCTCCCACGTCATGGACGAGGCCGAACGCTGCCACCGCCTGCTCCTCATGCGCGAGGGCGAGATCCTCGCCGACGACACCCCCGACGCCCTGCGGACCCGCACCGGCACCGACACCGTCGAGGCCGCGTTCCTCCGCCTCGTCGACGAAGCCACCGCCGCCCACCGCACCCGGCAGACGCCCCGCACCCAGGAGACGACCCGATGACCACGACCGCCCCCGCCGCCCCCACCAGCGCGCTCAGCCCCTCACGCACCACCGCCACCGCCGCCCGGGTCCTGCGCCAGCTCCGGCACGACCCGCGCACCATCGCGCTGATGCTCCTCATCCCGTGCCTGATGCTGATCCTGCTGCGCTACGTCTTCGACGCCAGCCCCCGCACCTTCGACAACATCGGCGCCTCGTTGCTCGGCATCTTCCCGCTGATCACCATGTTCCTGGTCACCTCCATCGCCACCCTGCGCGAACGCACCTCCGGCACCCTCGAACGCCTCCTCGCCCTGCCCCTCGGCAAGGCCGACCTCATCGCCGGCTACGCCCTCGCCTTCGGCGCCCTCGCCATCGTCCAGTCCGCCCTCGCCACCGGACTCGCCGTGTGGCTGCTCGGCCTCGACGTCACCGGCTCACCCTGGCTGCTCCTCCTCGTCGCCCTCCTCGACGCCCTGCTCGGCACGGCCCTCGGTCTCTTCGTCTCGGCCTTCGCCGCCTCGGAATTCCAGGCGGTCCAGTTCATGCCCGCGGTGATCTTTCCCCAGCTCCTCCTCTGCGGCCTGTTCACTCCCCGGTCCGACATGCACCCCGCGCTCACCGCCCTCTCCGACGTCCTGCCGATGTCGTACGCCGTCGACGGCATGAACCAGGTCCTGCACCACACCGACATGACGGGCACCTTCGTGAGGGACGTCCTGATCGTGGCGGGCTGCGCGCTCCTGGTGCTGGGACTGGGCGCGGCGACCCTGCGACGCCGGACGCCGTGAGCCCGAAGCAGCCACTCCCCGCCCTGCGTCCGCCCACCGGACAACCGATCCGCACCCCTCCTCACCGGTGCCAGACTGAACCCCATGAGCCAGAAAGTCGCAGTCCTCGGCACCGGCAAGATCGGCGAAGCCCTGCTCAGCGGAATGATCCGGGCCGGCTGGGCCCCCGCAGACCTCCTGGTCACCGCCCGCCGCCCCGAACGCGCCGAAGAACTCCGCGCCCGCTACGGAGTCACCCCGGTCAGCAACACCGAGGCCGCCAAGACCGCCGACACCCTCATCCTCACGGTCAAGCCGCAGGACATGGGCACCCTCCTGGACGAACTGGCCCCGCACGTCCCCGCCGACCGCCTGATCATCAGCGGCGCCGCCGGAATCCCCACCTCCTTCTTCGAGGAGCGCCTGGCCGCAGGCACCCCGGTCGTCCGTGTCATGACCAACACCCCCGCTCTCGTCGACGAGGCCATGTCGGTCATCTCCGCCGGCAGCCACGCCACCGAGCAGCACCTCGCCCACGCCGAGGAGATCTTCGGCGGCGTCGGCAAGACCCTCCGCGTCCCCGAGAGCCAGCAGGACGCCTGTACCGCCCTGTCCGGCTCCGGGCCCGCGTACTTCTTCTATCTGGTCGAGGCCATGACCGACGCCGGCATCCTGCTCGGCCTGCCCCGCGACAAGGCCCACGACCTCATCGTCCAGTCCGCCATCGGCGCCGCCGTGATGCTCCGCGACAGCGGCGAACACCCCGTCAGGCTCCGCGAGAACGTCACCTCCCCGGCTGGCACGACGATCAACGCCATCCGCGAACTGGAGAACCACGGCGTACGAGCCGCCCTCATCGCCGCCCTCGAAGCCGCCCGCGACCGCAGCCGCGAACTCGCCTCCGGCAAGAAGGACTGACAAGAAGGACTGACCGGCGCCGGGGGCGACGGCTCACCGCCGGCCGCCCGCCCCCGCACGCCCGAGTCCGCACGGGCAGGCCCTGACCGCCCTAACGGCCGGCCGCGCTCACCGCCGTCCTGGACACCGGCGGCAACAAGCCGATCGCCCGGTAAGCCGCATCGACGGTCGGCCGGGCCATCGCCCTCGCCTTCTCCGCACCATCCCGCAGCACCCCCTCCACATGGGCAGGATCCGCGCACAACTCCCTGTGCCTGGCCTGCACGGGCCTGAGGACCTCCACCACGGCCTCCGCGGTGTCCTTCTTCAAGGCGCCGTACGAGTGGTAAACGCCTGCCAGTGACTCAGGGTTCCCGTCCGTGCACGCAGCGAGAATCTCCAGCAGGTTCGCGAGCCCCGGCCGCCCCTCCCGGTCGTACTCCACCTCCCGCCCGCTGTCGGTGACGGCCCGCATGACCTTCTTGCGCACCACCTCCGGCTCGTCGAGCAGATAGACGACCCCCAGCCCCGAGTCGTCCGACTTCCCCATCTTCGACGTCGGCTTCTGCAGGTTCATCACCCGCGCCGCGACCCCCGGGCGGGTCGCCTCCGGCACCACGAACGTGTGCCCGTACCGCTGGTTGAACCGCACCGCCAGATCCCGCGCGAGCTCGACATGCTGCACCTGGTCGTCCCCGACGGGCACCTCGTCCGCGCCGTACCCCAGGATGTCCGCCGCCATCAGCACCGGATACGTCAGCAGCGACAGCCGCACAGTCCCGCCACGCTCTCGCACGCGCGCGGTCTTCTCCTTGTACTGGATCATCCGGCGCATCTCACCGTCGGTCGCCACGCACTCCAGCAGGTACGACAGCCTCGTGTGCTCGTCGACATGGCTCTGCAGGAAGACCGTGCACACCTCGGGATCGAGCCCGGCCGCCAGCATCAGCGTCGCCGTCTGCCGACTGAGCCTGAGCAATCGCGCCGGATCCTGGTCCACGGTCAGCGCGTGCAGATCCACGACGCAGAACACCGCGTCGGCCCGGTGCTGGTCCGTCTCGACCCAGCGCCGCATGGCTCCCAGGTAGTTGCCCAGCGTCAGGTGCCCGGTCGGCTGGATCCCGCTGAAGACCCGTGTCATCTCCACTCCACCTCCTGGTCGAAGCCGCCGCTCCTGCGGCCGGCCCCCGGAGTCCTGGAGGGGGAAACAAGAACGGCCGCCGAGGCGGCGGCCGTTGGATGCATACGTGAGTACGGCCGCCGTCAGGCGGCCCACCAAAGCTGGGTACACGTACGCGTGGTCATGCCGACCAGCGTACGCCCCCCGGGTGCTCCCAGGACTGGAGTTGACACACCCCACGCCGATACGTAGTGTTCTCCGGGTTGTCCGACGTGAGCGCCGACTCCGGTCGGTCCCCGGACAGCCATTCCGCAAGTAGCCAGCCACTCTTCGACACTCCGGTGCCGACTGCTTTGGCGTGCGTATTTGCGAAATGAGGAATCCGTGTTCGAAAGAACGCAGCCCCCGATTAGCTCGGGAGCGCGGAATCCGCTAAAGTCTCACTCGTCGGAACGGCCCAGCGGCCGGGAAGACAAACCCGCTGACTGGGAGTCAGACGCCGAAAGGATCTGATAGAGTCGGAACCGCCGGAAAGGGAAACGCGAAAGCAGGAACCTGGAAAGCACCGAGGAAATCGGATCGAGAAAAGATCTGATAGAGTCGGAAACACCGAAGGGAAGCCCGGAGGAAAGCCCGAGAGGGTGA